>JANNGY010000193.1:0-18958 GCA_031404095.1 Betaproteobacteria bacterium
GATTGCATCGGTTGAAGGCGAGCACCAGTTTGAAGTGCTCTCGACTAACGGTGACACCTTCCTTGGCGGTGAAGATTTCGATCAGCGTTTGATGGATTACCTTTGCGACGAATTCAAGAAAGATCAGGGCATCGATCTCAAGAAAGATGTACTTGCGCTGCAACGCCTCAAGGAAGCGGCAGAAAAGGCCAAGATCGAGCTTTCCTCGGCCCAGCAAACCGAAGTCAACCTGCCCTACATCACGGCAGACGCAAACGGTCCAAAACACATGGCGGTCAAATTGACCCGCGCCAAATTTGAGGCATTGGTCGATGAACTGATCGAACGCACCATTGAGCCCTGCCGCATTGCCATCAAGGATGCGGGTGTAAAGATTGCGGATATCTCCGACGTGATCCTGGTCGGCGGGCAAACGCGCATGCCGAAGGTACAGGAGAAGGTGAAAGAAATATTCGGCCGCGAGCCGCGTAAGGACGTAAACCCTGATGAAGCGGTCGCCGTCGGCGCTGCAATACAGGGTGGCGTGCTGAAAGGCGATGTAAAAGATGTATTGCTGCTTGACGTCACGCCACTGTCCCTGGGCATCGAAACGCTCGGTGGCGTGGCGACCAAGCTGATCAAGAAAAACACCACGATCCCGACCAAGGCATCGCAGGTGTTCTCGACCGCCGACGACAATCAGTCTGCGGTGACGATTCATGTCCTGCAGGGGGAGCGCGAACTGGCGGCCGGCAATAAATCGCTGGGGCAGTTCAACCTTGAAGGTATTCCGCCGTCTGCGCGCGGTATGCCGCAGATTGAAGTGACTTTCGACATTGACGCCAATGGCATCATGCATGTGCATGCCAAGGACAAAGCCACTGGCAAGGAAAACAAGATCACCATCAAGGCAAATTCCGGCCTGAGCGAGGAGGAAATTCAGCGCATGGTGAAGGATGCCGAGGCAAATGCCGATGAAGACAAGAAGGCACTGGAATTGGTGAATGCGCGTAACCAGGGAGATGCGCTGGTACATGCGACCAGGAAATCACTGGCCGAATACGGCGATAAAATTGACGCTGCCGAGAAGTCCGCAATTGAGGCGGCCAGCAAGGAACTGGAAGAGTCCCTGAAGGGCAACGACAAGGCGGAGATTGAATCCCGCACGGAAGCACTGAACAAAGTCGCGCAGAAACTGGGTGAGAAGATGTACGCCGACATGCAAGCAAAAGCGCAGGCTGAAGCGGGACCCGCAAGTGCCGGCCCCGGAAGCCAGGCAGGTGGCGGTGACGCCCCGCCGAAGGAGAAGGACATGGGCAACGTCGTCGATGCGGAATTCACCGAAGTAAAGGACAAAAAATAACGCCAAGAAGGGCAAGGCGCAAGGGGTGAGGAGAAGTCCTCACCCTTTTTACCATTACCTCTGCCTCGACGTCCGCCACTTTCCTGTCACCCTTCCAACATCACCCGACAATGGCAAATAAAAAAGACCTTTACGACATCCTCGGCGTCAATCGCGACGCGAGCGATGAGGACATCAAGAAATCCTATCGCAAACTCGCGATGAAATTTCACCCTGACAGAAATCCCGACAGCAAGGATGCGGAGGAAAAATTCAAGGAAGCAAAAGGTGCCTATGAGGTGCTTTCGGATGCGGACAAGCGTCGTGCCTATGATGCCTATGGTCATGCCGGTATCAACCCACAGATGGGTGGTGGACCGGGCGGCGAGGGATTTGGCGGGTTCTCGGAGGCATTCGGCGATATTTTTGGCGAAATTTTTGGCGGTCGCGGCGGCCGTGGCGCGCAACAGGTATATCGCGGAGCCGACTTACGCTACAACATGGATATCACGCTTGAGCAGGCGGCTCGAGGCACCGAAACCAAGATTCGCATCCCCAGTCTGGACGAATGCGACACCTGCCACGGAACCGGGGCCAAGCCCGGCACGCAGCCAAAGACCTGCCACACCTGCAATGGCCAGGGACAGGTGCGGATGCAGCAGGGATTTTTCTCGATCCAGCAGACTTGTCCGACCTGTCACGGCACCGGAAAAGTCATTCCCGACCCGTGCGCGCCTTGCAGCGGAACAGGCCGAATCAAGAATCACAAGACACTTTCTGTAAAGATACCGTCCGGCGTTGACGACGGCGACCGCATCCGGCTGTCAGGCGAAGGGGAAGCCGGTGTAAACGGCGGTCCGCCGGGTGATCTGTATGTCGTGGTTCAGCTGAAACCGCACACGGTTTTCCAGCGCGATGGCGCAGACCTGCACTGCGAAATGCCGATCAGTTTCACGGTCGCGGCGCTCGGCGGCGATATCCACATTCCGACGCTGGATGGCGAAGCCAAGATAAAAATTCCGGCTGAAACGCAAAGTGGGCAGGTGTTCCGATTGCGTGGAAAAGGCATCCGGCCGGTCCGTCAGACGTCCGCGGGAGATCTGATGTGCCACGTCGTGGTGGAAACCCCGGTAAGGCTGACTGATCGCCAAAAAGAACTCCTGCACGAACTGGAGGAAATCAACCGGAAGGACGGCGACAAGCACAATCCGCGGGCGAAGAGTTTCATGGACAAGGTAAAAGACTTTTTTGCCGGCTGACCAGCGCCGTCCATCGTCTGCCCAGACCGCGCCATGAGTCCCCCGATGATTGCGCGCCAATAGTCCCGGATTGCCAAAGCGGTCGGGTCCGGCGCGCAAGTTTGAAGTCGTGTCACGCACCTGCACCAGCGATGCGCGGGCAGACTTGTGGGGATACAATCTGTTCCACGCGTCTCGCCGCCATGGCAATATAAGAGCGACGATTCCGCTTTCCACAGAGTAACTCTTTACGAGGAGTTGAAGATGCCTGCGTATTTTCATCACATCGGATGGATGGCAGCGATGGCGCTTTTGCCCTTCTCCACTCCGGCAATGTCACAGGGCGTTTCTGCCGACACGATCCTGATCGGCCAGTCTGCCGCACTGTCCGGCCCGGCCGAGGCACTCGGCAAGGAAATGAAATCCGGTGCCGAGGCTTACTTCGACTCCGTCAACAAGAGTGGCGGAATCAATGGCCGCAAGATCAAACTGGTCTCGGTGGATGATGGATACGAGCCCGAGCGGGCCGCGGCCAACACCAGGAAGCTGATTGCCGAAGAAAAAGTCCTTGCGCTATTCGGCTATGTCGGCACGCCCACGTCGAATGCCGCATTGCCGATTTTTACTGCCGCCAAGGTCCCTTTCATCGGCGCCTTCACCGGCGCGCAGAGTTTGCGCGACCCTTTCAATCGATATATTTTCAACGTGCGGGCGAGTTATTTCGATGAAACCGAGCAAATCGTCGGGCATCTCGTTCAACAGGGCATCAAGAGAATTGCGGTTTTTTATCAAAATGACGCCTACGGCAAAGCCGGTCTCGCCGGCGTCGAACGGGCGATGAAAACACGCATGCTGGAGATTGCCGCAACGGCAACCGTCGAACGCAATACAGTCGATGTTTCCGCTGCCGTCGGGACGCTCGCAAAATCAAAGACTGATGCCGTCATCATGATCAGTGCCTACAAGAGCTGCGCCGCATTCATCAAGGGGATGAAACTGGCAGGCGGCTATCAACAATTCTGGAATGTGAGCTTCGTCGGTTCAAAGGCTCTTTCCAACGAACTGGGCGATGATGGCCGTGGCGTGCAGATTTCCCAGGTTGTTCCGTTTCCGTGGTCCGACGTGAACCCGATTGTTCGCGACTATCAAAAGCGAATCGGCGGCCCGGAAAAATATTCCTTTACGTCACTTGAGGGCTTCATTGCCGCCAAAGTTCTGGTCGAAGGCCTGAAACGCGCCGGGAAGAATCCCACCCGCGAGTCGCTGGTCGACGGCCTCGCCAGCATGGGCAAGGTTGATCTCGGTGGATTCACCGTCAACTATGCACCGACCAATCACAATGGTTCGAATTTCGTGGATCTCACCATTATCTCCCGCGGCGGCGCCTTCAAGCGATAGCGACTGCTCTTCCGCACCGAGAATCGAACCATCGTGTAATTGCGGCGCTTTCCCACTAGAATGGCGGCTGTTTCTTGAGCCGTTTAAAGCTCGGGCAGAAAAGGCTGTAGCCCATACAGCCTCATCAAAAAATAGACAGGGGTTTCAAATGAGTCTAAGGACATGCCGGGTCGCAAGCAGTTTGTCCAGCTTTGGCGTCGCGCTAGCGGTCGGATTATGCACGCCTGCATGGTCGCAGGGTGCGGCAACAGAAATTGTCATTGGTCAATCCGGCGCGCTGAGTGGGCCGATGGATGAAATCGGCAAGGAAATGAAGGCGGGGGCCGAAGCTTATTTCAGTTTCGTCAACCAGACTGGCGGCATCAATGGACGCAAGATCAAACTGGTCTCTCTGGATGACGCCGGGGAACCCGACCGCGCCAAGGCCAACACCCAGAAACTGATCGCCGAGGACAATGCACTTGCGCTGCTCGGCTATAGCGGCGAGCACACGATCAGGGCGATTTTGCCGTTGATCGACAAGTCCAAAGTTCCCTTTATCGCGCCTGCCAGCGGCGACCAAAGCCTGCGGGATCCCTTCAACCGCTACATTTTTAACACCCGTGCAAGCTATTTCGAGGAAACCGAGCGCGGGATCGATCAGTTTGTCCGGCGCGGAATCAACAAAATTGCACTGTTCTACCAGAACGATCCCTATGGCCGCGCCGGGTTGGCGGGCGTCGACAAGGCCATGCGTGACCGAAAACTCGGCATACTCATCTTTGGCAGCGTTGACCGGAATTCCACCAACGTGGCATCGGCCGCACAGTCAATCAACAAGGCGGGAGCGCAGGCCGTGGTGGTGGCTGCCGGGGCGCGCACGGCAGCCGCGTTCATCAAGGAAATGAAGAAACTCGGATCAACAGCCCAGTACTTTGTCCTGAGTTCATCGGGGGCTAAGACTCTGGCCAGCCAACTTGGAGACGATGGACGTGGTGTTGCTGTTTCGCAAGTGGTTCCCTTGCCCACCTCCGAAGGCGAGGTGCTTGGCCGCGACTACGTCAAGCAAATTGGCGGCGTGAATAGCGCGGGCTTTGCTTCACTCGAGGGATATATCGGCGCACGCGTCCTCGTTGAAGGCCTGAAGAAGGCCGGCAAGTCACCAACGCGCGAATCCCTGGTCGATTCCCTGGAAAAATTGGGAACCATTGACCTTGCCGGTTTCAAGGTGAAATTTGCACCCAACAATCACAACGGTTCGTCCCTTGTGGAATTGACGGTAATAGGCGCACAAGGCCTGTATCGGCGCTAGCAGCCAGTCGGACTTAAAGAATCGACGCGAAAACGAAGTTTCAGAGAAGGCTAACCTTTAGGTTATGCCGGAACTAAAAATGATTTGGGCGAGGGCAGATTTTTCCGATTTTCAAGCCAATGGTTGTTCCATTGGCGCCGAAGAGCGGGGGAATATGCACCGGCCAAATCATTTTGCAGCCGATTTCCTTTAAGTCCGACAGGCTGCTAGGCTGCCTGATCGTATGCCCGCTTTAACCAGGCCTTGACCTCCAGATCAAACTCTTCAACGCGGTCAATGCGGACACGGTGACTGACCATGCCGTTCCAGGTCCCGGCGGCTTCAAGCCTCTCCGTCACCGCCACGCCTTTCAGATTGATGCCAATGTCGATACGTGTTGCGGTTGAAGGCTGGACAAGCGCAAACTGCCGGGCACGGCGCAAGGCAACGAAGGTTTTCTTTGGCATGAAGACTACGTCCGGCCCAAATGTCCGGACGGTGCGCATGATCGCCTCATAAATCGGACGAATCGAGACTTTCGACCCGGCAAACAACGCATCGACAGGATCTTCCTCGGCGATGGCGCCTGGTTTGCGCGCCTCATGGGCAATCATGTTCGCGTAGCCATGCCCCATGGGGCCCTCGCACTTGAGGTAAGCGACGATGTCGCTGTGTCTATCCGTGCCTAGCTTGCGCGCCACATTGATCCACGCCGCAAAAGTCTTGCCAGTCCTTTCTTCGAGGTTTTTCCTCATCCTTGCGCCGTCGTCGTCTGATGCGCTCATGTCTGTCTCCCGGCATTTCAGCAAACAACGATAGCAAAAAACGCCGTGACCGAACTCAGCGGCGGGTATCGAAATGACTTCTCCCCGAAAACCACTCTCTTTAAGAATGGAAATCCACGCCGGCTCGCAGCTTTCAAGCGCAACGAGATTTGCGAAACTGGCGGGACGATGGCCGCAGAGAGGCCGCTCCCGACGGGAATGATTGACGCGTCAGTTTCGGCAGGATGGCCTCATGACGCTAGGGTCTTGCCGGCAAATTCTTTACTTCGCGTCTCAACACTTTTCCCACATTGGTCTTGGGCAGTTCATCCCAGAATTCGATGATGCGGGGGAGTTTGTAGCCCGTCAGGTTTGCTTTGCAGTGCTCCATGATAATTTCCCTGGTAAGCGCCGGGTCTTTTTTCACCACAACCACTCTCACCACTTCACCGGACTTTTCGTCCGCAGCAGCGACGGCACAGACTTCAAGAACTCCCGGGCAAGCGGCAATGACATCTTCAATTTCGTTTGGATAAACATTAAAGCCGGATACCAGGATCATGTCTTTTTTTCGATCGACTATCTTGAAGTAGCCACGTTCGTCCATCACGCCAATGTCGCCGCTTTTGAACGCACCGTCCCGGGTCGTGACTTTCGCGGTTTCTTCCGGGCGCTGCCAATAGCCGAGCATGACCTGTGGGCCCACTATGCAAATCTCCCCCGGCTGACCGGTCGGCAGTATGTTTTCATCGTCGTCGCGAATAGTCATGACCGTCGAACTTATTGGCAGGCCGATACAGCCGTTGTAATTCTCCAGCGTCATCGGGTTGATGCATGCACCGGGCGAGGTTTCGGTCAGGCCATAAGCCTCGATCAATGGCTTGCCGGTGACGACTTTCCATTTTTCCGCGACGGCGCGCTGCACGGCCATGCCGCCGCCCAGCGCGAGTTTCAATCCACCGAAGTCAATCTTGTCAAATCCCGGCGCATGCAACAGGGAATTAAACAAGGTATTCACGCCCGTCAGCACGTTCCAGCGACGGGATGAAAGTATCTTGATGAATCCGGCAATGTCACGCGGATTGGGAATCAGCACATTCTCACAGCCATGCTTCATGAACACGAGGCTCGAGCTAAGCGCGAAGATATGATAAAGAGGCAGCGGTTGAATGACCACCTCGCGCCCGTCCTCCAGCCCGCCGCCAGTCCAACTGCCGACCTGTTCCATGTTGGCGACGAGATTGCGGTGTGTCAGCATCGCGCCTTTTGAGACGCCCGTCGTGCCGCCGGTATATTGCAGGAATGCGAGGTCCGAACTTGCCATCTCTGGAATTTCGAATGGCGCTGATCGACCCGCCGCCAATGCCGCCTTGAGTGTCACTGCACCCGGCAGATTCCAGGCCGGCACCATCTTCTTGCTGTGCTTCACCGTAAAGTTCACGAGCAGCGATTTCGGGAAACCCAGCAGATCACCCAACTGCGTCGTAATGACCTGCTTGATCCCGGTCTTGGCCACGATCTGTTCCAGCGTATGTGCAAAATTTTCGACAATGATGATTGCTTTCGCGCCGGAGTCGGTGAGCTGGTGTTCCAGTTCGCGTGGCGTGTACAGCGGATTGCAATTCACCACGGTCAGCCCGGCACGCAAGATGCCAAACACCGCAACTGGATATTGCAGGATGTTGGGCATCATTACTGCCACCCGATCACCTTTTGCAAGTTTTAGAGACCCCTGCAGGTAGCGCGCAAATACCTGCGCCAACTGATCGAGCTCCGCATAAGTAATCGTCGAACCCATGCACGTGAAAGCTGGCAGTTTCGAGTACTTGCGGCAGGCCTGATCGAAAACGTCATTTATCGACCGATAGATGTCCGGATCAATGTCAGCCGGTACGCCCGCCGGGTAGGATTTCAACCAGATACGTTCAACGATGGAATCGACGGATGCGTTCAATACACTCTCCCGGATTGGCGGCGCAAGAAAAGACATGCAACGCCTTTGAAGTTCAAGGCAATGTTAGCCTACTGCCGCAGAAAAACTGAAAACCAGTGAGTTAGTTACCGCGACAAACACCGCGCCCTCGGCCGATTGCTGCGGCGTCTAGTGTGTTTACTCTAAAAATCGGCCCTAATATTCACTCTATATTAAGTCGAAACGCTGAGGAACTGAGTTCCACATTTACATTAAGCGCCCGGCACCCCTGACAAACCAGAACACCAATCCCGAAGGAGCCCACGATCATGGCATCACGACTCAAGAAAACGACGCGTTCCACCAAACCCGCCAGCCCGATGGGCGAAATTGCCGGCAAGATCAGCGCAATGGCGTCAAACTTGGGAGATCAACCCTCTGCCAAGCAGGTAATGGACTCTGCCCAACAAATCTGGCTCGCGGGACTGGGCGCCTTTTCCAAAGCGCAGAACGAAGGCAAGAAAGTGTTCGACACCCTGGTGAAACAAGGTGCGCAAATCGAACAACGCACCCGAAACGTCGCTGAAGCCACCCTGGAAACCGCCAAAGAACAAGCCACGAAGACCTTTCAATTGGCGAGCGGCAGATTCGACAAACTTGAACAGGTCTTCGAAAACCGGGTTCACAATTCGCTGAACCGTTTGGGCGTGCTGACCAGCAAGGACGTGGAAGCGCTGTCAACACAGGTTGCGGAGCTGTCCGAAGCAGTTCGCGCGCTGCTCGCGCAGGAAAAGCGCAGTCCGGCCCGTCCCGCCGCGAAACGGGCCCCGGTCAAGGCGCCCGTCAAGAAGGTAGTTGGCAAGAAAGTAACCTCCAAGGCGAAACGCAAGTAACGATCATTTAGGGTACGCACGAACCGCGCGTACCGAAGTCTCCTCCTCGTCCTAGCTTCTAGGACGATTCGCCCCGAAATCGAAAGGTTTCGGGGCTATTTTTTTGCCGAATCACTGGCAACTGTTGCGGTCGAAAGGTTCGCCGACTGGCGCCGGCATCCGTTCGCCTACCCGCGTTTAGCAGCGGGGGACACCTTGTGCCGGCAATCTGGCACAAAGCGTGCGGGTTAATCCCTCAAGACCCTTTCAACAAGCTTGATATAGGCCTTCATCGCGTCATCTGTCGACATCCCCTTCAATTTGACACATGCATCATATTTCGCGCGGCCGACGAAGTCCGTGAATCCCGGTTTGTCACCGGTGACGTCCCCATCCGTTGCCTGCTTGAAGTGTGCATACAGGCGCAACTTCAAGTCATTGCCTGGGTCGCTTTTTGCCTTGGTGACGTCTTTTGTGGCTTTTTCGAATTGCTTTTTCAGGTCGGACATTGAGTTTCTCCTCCAAAGTCTTGCGCAATAAAGGGTTTTAGGGGCTTTCCATCAGGGAAAACTAAGGCTAAAGTAACTGTAGCGGAATCGACACTCCCCTGCAATTTTTCGGGAATTTTCGATCTGCGGCGCAAGGAGGGCTGCTTTTTTGACAGGATGGAAGGCCTTTCCGGCAACGCGCGCCCAGCAGGCACCCCCAAATCAAAAAAAGCGCATTGACGACAACATGGCCACCATCCCACGAATTCCCGGCATTTCCCTGCTAGACCGTGAGCGCATGTCCGGCGTCGATACCGCATGGTTGCGTATGGAGCATCCAACCAACCTGATGATGATTGTCGGCATTATGGTATTCAAGGAAAAACTCGACATTAAAAAACTGCAGGCCACGCTTGAACATCGTTTCCTCGCCTATCCGCGCTTCAAGCAGAAAGCCGTCCAGGACCCAACCGGCGCCTGGTGGGAGGACGACAAGAAATTCGATATCAAGAATCACATCAAGAAGGCCAGATTACCCGGGCGCGCCGGCAAGAAGGAACTGCAAGATTATGTGAGCCTGATGGCCAGTGCCGGCCTCGATTTCACCAAGCCTCTCTGGCAGTTTCATCTGGTCGAGAATTATCAGGGCGGCGGATCGGCCTTGCTAACGCGAATTCACCATTGCTACGCTGACGGCATCGCATTGATCAGCGTGATGTTGTCGATGACCGCTGACAACGCTGAAGCCAGTCTGGCGAAACCCAAGTCAAAGGAAAAAAACGGCAAAGGCAAAGTCGACTCCGCGGATATGGACTTCTGGACCAGTGTGACCAAGCCAATGGCCAGCGTCTGGTCGGGCGCCATGAAGCTGACTCGCGGCCTGGTCGAGCAGGGCCTGGAAATCGCCAAGGATCCATCGACCATGCGTGAGTTCGCTACCAAAGGCATGGAACTTGCCGACGAGCTTCGCAAGATCGCGATGATGGAGCCGGACTCGCCGACGCGCTTCAAGGGGATGCTTCGCCGTGGCAAGCGCGTGGCCTGGTGCGATCCACTGTCGCTGGGGGAGGTCAAAGTGATCGGCAAGGCATTGCATTGCTCGATCAACGACGTATTGCTCGCCACCGCTGCCGGCGCCTTGCGCGACTACATGGCGCGCCGGGGCGACAAGACCGAGGGTATCGAACTACGTGCGATTGTCCCGGTCAATCTGCGGCCGATTGAAAAGGCCGGTGATCTCGGCAATCAGTTCGGGCTGGTGTTTCTCGATTTGCCGATTGGCATTGAGGATCCCATTGAGCGCATGTTGATAGTGCGCAAGCGCATGCAGGCGTTGAAGGGGTCATCACAACCAATCGTCGCGTTCGTCCTGCTCTCTGCGGTCGGCATGGGCCCGAAGATACTTCAGGACCAGATCAGCGCGCTCATTGGCCGCAACGCGACTGCCGTGATGACCAATGTGCCCGGTCCACAGAAGCCGCTGTTCTTCGCGGGACGTGAAATCGATGAAATTGATTTCTGGGTGCCGCAATCCGGCGGCATTGGCATGGGGCTCTCCATCCTGACTTACAACGGCAAGGTGCAGTTTGGCCTGATCACCGACGCCGGATTGGTTCCCGATCCTGAGAACGTCATCAACAAGTTCGGCGAAGAATTCGAAAGACTGGTGATGCAAACGTTGATGGGCCCGTACGGCCCGGAGTACGAGGCTGACCTGGAAAAGGCTTTCGGCGGTGAAGCAGGTCCTAGTCCGGCTTCCCCAAAAAAAACACTCAAGCGACTGCGTAAGCAGTAGTCCCGCCGATGGCATCCAGGCGGGTTGCCCTGATCGCCGGCGCCACCGGCTTGACGGGTCGACATTTGCTCGAATTATTGCTGGCTGAGTCGCGCTATTCGCGCATCCACGCGATCGTGCGCAAGTCTTCCCTGGCTGCGCAGGCAAGACTCGAGGAACACATCGTCGACTTCGATCACTTGGCCCCGTTGCCAAAGGTCGATGACGTGTTCTGCTGCCTTGGTACCACGATTGGCAAGGCAGGTTCCCACGCAGCGTTCCGCAAGGTGGACTTAGATTACGTGGCAAGCCTGGCAACCGCCGCAAAACAATCTGGTGCAAGGAGGTTTTTCGTCGTCAGTGCAATGGGGGCGAACGCGAAATCTGCCGTGTTCTATAACCGCGTAAAAGGTGAAATGGAACAGGCATTGCAGCGAATCGGCTTTTCGGAACTGCATATTTTTCAGCCTTCGCTATTGCTTGGCGAGCGACGGGAAACGCGATTTGGCGAGAGGTTCGGCATCCTTGCCTTCACTGCCATGGCACCACTGATGCGCGGGCCGGCCCGGAAATATCGGCCGATCGCTGCGAGCGCAGTGGCGCGTGCGATGGTAAAGGCAGCGTGGACCGGCAAAGCGGGTACGACTCGCTACCCATCGGATCGGATTGATTCGCTTGGCGACGTTGCCTAGCGGGTTCTGGCCAACCCCATTCCCTCGAACAACCGCGACGCGACCGCCTGGCAAAGAACCGCATGGCGCCCTTCGGCTTAGCGTATTACACCCGCCTATTCCGCGACAGCGGCGATCATATCTATTTCGATCAGGAAGCCATTCCTGAATTTTCCCACCGGCACAATAGCGCGCGCCGGCTTGTGATCGCCGAAAAAAGCGGCGTACTCGGCATTTACTTGCGCCCAGTAGCCAATGTCCGAAACATAGAGCGTCGAACGCAGCACCAGATCACGGCGCGAGCCAGCCGCCAGCAGGATGGCGTCCGCATTTTCAAGCGCCTGGCGTGTCTGTTCCTCAATGGTCGGCAACGCAAAATCACCCGGCTTGCCGGGTACGCGCGGCAATTGGCCGGAAACATAGACAATGCCGTTGCAAACGACGGCCGGGGAATAGTGCCCGGACGGCGGCGGCGAACTTGCAGCGCTGATGGTTTTCAGGATTGCCATGGCAGTTTGTCCAGATCAACATTTCCACCGGTCAGCACGATGCCGACCCGCTTTCCCGCGACATCGACATTGCCTTCGAGAATCGCGCCGAGGGGTGGGCAACATGAGGATTCGACAATGATCTTCAGCAATTCCCAGGTCATGCGCATGGCGCGAACAATATTTTCTTCGCTGGCGAGAGCGATGCCGTCAACCCTGGCGCGAATGATCTCGAAAGTCCTGTCACCCAAACCGGTGCGCAGACCATCGCATATGGTGTGCGGCACGGCGTCGGTCACCCGCGTGCCGCTCATGAAAGAACGATAGCCATCGTCCGCACCCGCCGGCTCACCGCCAATGACCTTGATACCCTCTTTGAGGGACTTTGCGGCAACCGCCGTTCCCGAAAGCAGGCCGCCACCGCCCAGCGGCGACATGACGATATCCAGGTCCGGTATCTCTTCCAGCAGTTCCAGCGCCGCGGTTCCCTGCCCGTTCATGACGCGATAGTCGTTGAATGGGTGCACCAGTTCAAGGCCCTGCTCGTCGATGAGTTTACGCACGGCATCCTCGCGTGCCGCAACGTTGGGCTCGCAATAGACAATCTTCGCGCCATACGCCTCAATAGCGAGTTTCTTGGGTCGCGGCGCATTGTTCGGCACCACGATGGTCGCCTTGATCCCGCGAAGCCCGCTTGCCCAGGCGAGCGCTGCCCCATGGTTTCCGGAGGAATGCGTCACCACGCCGCGTCGCCGCTGGTCCTCGCTCAGTGACATGACGGCATTGCACGCGCCGCGCGCCTTGAAAGCGCCTACTTTCTGCAGGTTTTCGCATTTGAAGAAAATTTCCGCGCCGAGTTGCCGGTTGAGGACGCTACTTTTGAGTACCGGCGTGCGATGGATATACGGCTTGATCCGAGCGTGGGCAATACGAATGGTTTCGATGGTGAGTTCAGACAATTCTGTATCCTGGAATTGGTTGGTGCTGGTTGGCAGCCTGGCGCGAAGAATTTATCCGGTTAGTCAAAGAATTTCCATGCCCCAGGGCAGAAAACAAAGGTGGCTAGTCCGAAAGCTCATCCTTGGCCATTTCGATATCCAGTATCTCCATCGCATCGCGGCCTTTCATCTTGGCCGCTTTTTCATAGAGCTTGACTGCCCTGTCCTCTTCCTTGTCGCCAAACAGCATCAACAGGCCGTTGGCATACTCGATGTGTGCGATGGGTGATGCGCCGTCCAGCTTGATGGCCTTTTCATATTGTTCAATCGCCAGTTCCTTGCTAGCGCCATAGGTTAACCGCCCCACCATTGCGCCGACCTTGTCGATGATTTCCGCGTGATAGGCGCCCATCGCGGTATGTGCCTCGGCATGCTTGGCATCGAGCTTTAACGTTGCCTCCAGCGCTGCCTTGATTTTTCCGCCATAACCCTCCTTTAGCGCCTTGATCACGGAAATACTCTGGCTATAGCGGCCGGCGGCATAGCCATACTGATAGTGCCCGTTTGGATTTTTCGGTTCTGCCTTCATTAACGCCGTCGCCATCGCCATAGCTTCCTGATACAAGGTCACCTTGGCAGCGTCCTTTTTTTCCAGGTGAGTGGCGTAAATGGTCGTCGCCTTGATCGCGACCGTGTGCCCTTTACCCGCGACGGCCGCTTCCGCGAAATTGCCGGCGTGGTACTGCCGCCATGCCTCCTGCAAACCGGCATCTTTCGGAAACGGCTCGCCGTCCCCCTTGTGCAGGGCCTCCCAGTTTCTTTTCAGCGCGTCACCGGCATAGGTGATCGCCTTCTGATCGTGCGGAAACTTGTTCCACTTGGCCATCTCAACTCTCCTCGTGATTACCCGGCGTAATTTTCCATCAAATGTTGCAGGTGTTCGCGCGCGCCGCCCCGCAGGAATGGCTTCAGCAACGACATGACCTGGTAAACCCCGCGCGACAGGTGGCGCTCGGGATCCGGTTCGGCAACGAATTTTCCGACCGGCCTTGCCCGCAAATGCTCAAAGTTCAGCCAATAGGTGGCGATGACCAGGATATTATCGGCCAGGGCGTGGATTTCATCCTCCGATGCCTGCATCGCCCCCGCGCCGACCAGCGCATCGCACAATTGTTTCACGGCATCGCGTTTGTGGCCGATGATGATATTGAAATGTGAGCGCAGTCGGGTGTCGCGCATGACCAGGTCATCGAGATTGCGATAAAGAAACCGGTATTCCCAGATGCGCTCGAACATGAGGTGCAAGTACAGCCACATGTCTTCCAACGCACTTTCGGCGTCTTCTATCTCGCCGGGACTGATATCGATCGCTTTTTCAAAATCCGCGAACAGGTGATGAATGATTTCATCCTTGTTGCGAAAGTGATAATAGAGGTTGCCGGGGCTGATATTGAGTTCATCGGCAATATGCCCCGTGGTGACGTTGCCCTCGCCGTGGGCGTTGAACAAGTCGAGGCTGATCTTGAGTATGCGCTGCCGCGTGCGCGCTGATCGCGACGGCGGCAGCGCTAAACCGGGCTCTGGCGAAAGTGGGGACATGATCCTAATGATACGACGGGACCGGGGCACGTTGATCACGACCGGAATTTCGTTGCAGGATGACCTGCAATACGGTTTTTTGTGCGTCGGGCCGGCCCGATCGAAGCATCACCTTGGTGCAACCCCGGTGACGCCTGGTCAAAAGGCTCGGCAGCGCGAACGCCACCAATCCCACAAACCCGCGCAGTCGCGCTACCCGCCTGGCTGACCGGCTAGGCGTCGCTGCTTCGCGTTACCCATTGCTCCAGATTGGCAACAGCGTCCGTGAGGTCGGCAGTGGCATCGCGAATACGCTGGTCCCGTGACGGTCGCTGCCTCTTGAAAACACGGCTGTCCAGTGTGCGTTTTTCATCCTTGAGCACGTCGATATTCAGGGAAATGCCAAACCGCGCCAGTACCGGTTCGAGTTCATATCGCCGCTTCAACAGATCGGCGCGAGTACGCTGGTAAGCGTGCTCGCAAACCCGCTTGCGAGAGGCGTAACTGAACAGGTTGGTGAAAAACATCTCAGGATCATCGGTACCCGGTTCGAACAGCACGATGCTCGCATTCTTGTATTTGCTGGCGTACTTCGCCAGACCGGTATGCATGCGCGAATGAATGATGGTGCGAAACGTCTGCGATAAAACCACCGGCAGCCCGCCTTCAATCAGCTTTTCCATTTCCGCCCTGCCGCGTCGCCTGGCGGCATCGCCGTCGAAGGGAACAAGCGGATTCACGCCAATCACCAGCTCGGCGCCGTCTTCCAGCGCCAGCGATGCATGAAGCGTCTTTTTCAGTGCGCCATCGACGTAGTACTGGCCCTCCACCTCAACCGGCGGGAACAGCCCGGGTAACGCCGACGACGCCTGGACCGCCTTGGAAATCGGCACATGATCGTAGCCGGGTCCGCCAAAAGTGACTGCGCGGCCTGTATCGAGATCGACCGCCACCGAATACAACTTGCGTTTCAATTGCCGGAAATCGTTGGTACGGCCCGGCTGATTGAACGCCTGCATAAGGAAACGGGAGATACCCTCATTGTCAAACAGGCCGGCCGGTATGGCCCGAAACAGGGGCGCGAAGGACTCGATGGTGGTTCGCCGGATCGGGCTCGCCAGAAATCGCATCAGGCCAAGTGCAGCAAGGCCCGGGACACTTTTCAGGCGTCGGCCGTATTCACGCCACGCCGGCTTGAGAAAGAGCTCCGGCTTCAACGCGCCTTGGCCGGCGGTACGCAGTTCGTTGTCGATGAACATGCGGTAAATTTCGGTTGGCGTGAGCTGATTCGCCAGTCCCGCGGTCAGAAAACTCCCTGCGGACACGCCGACATAGATGTCCATGTCATTGAGATTGAGTCCGTCCAATGCCTCGTCGAGCGCCATCAGCACGCCGATTTCATACATCGCACCAAGTGGCCCCCCACCGGCGAGTGCCAATGCAATTTTCGGCCTGGCTGAAACTGACTTGCGTGCTCCCGGCGTTTTCGCCAGCGCCATGCTCGAGAGCTTTTGCGACAAGGGCTTGATCATTCTGGCCACAGTACCTCCGGTTGCGCGAGTGGAAGTGCGGTAAATTGCCTCGCCGTCTTTGCGGCGATCACGAAAAAATGGGGAATAACTTTTCGATATTCCCCATTCTAACTAACGTCCTGGTCACAATTCGTGACCTTGATCAAACATGACGTCGATGCGGCTAGGCGCGCGCACCACGCCTGTTCAACTGATTCAGCGCTTTTTGCAGCTCCGCCATGCGCGCCTGCAATTCACGCACATTCTGGCTGGACGGGATGCCAAACGTATTCAACGTTTTGGCAACGCGCGCTTCAAAGACATGCTCCAGGCGGGTAATTCCTTCCTTGGCATTCGCGGCGGTGGTATTGACAGTGCCCTTCATGCTTTTTGTGAAGGTCTTTTCCGACTTGGCCGCGAACGCCTTGACTTCCCTGGCGACTTCGCGCGCCTTCGCTTCGGCAACCGCCTGCACGTTGGACTGAATCTTCTGTCCTTCTTTCACGAACAGGTTCGCTTTTCGCGTCAATGCCTGTGCGGCTTCGGAAGTCATTTCCGACAGGCGCCCGGTTTCGCGCGCGATGGCGCCGTATACCTTTACCGCATTGCCCTGTACGCGCTCTGCCGCGCCCAAGCTGGCCAGTACGACCTTGTGGGCGACGTTCGTGGTGACAACCGCGGGCTTGACAGCAGTACGGACACGACGCTTGACTGCGGATGAAGCAGGTTTCCTTGCAACTTTTTTGGTAGCCATGATGTTTCTCCTGTCTGGATGTGGGAAAAGGGATGAAGACCCGATATCAATTGAAGCCAAGTTTACGGCCGGTGATTAGAGGATTCACACTAATCGGGCCGGGTGCTTGCTGAAAAGGCATGCGGCACCGCAACATGCGGCTGAAGGGTGGGAACAGGCACGGGACACAGGCCGTGAATCCGCAGTGTATGATTTCATCAAAATCTCGTCATCCCTACAAAAAACTCCCTGGAGGAATTCGAACCATGACCTATTTCGTCACTGGCGCCACCGGCTTTATCGGCAAATTTCTGGTCAAGAACCTGTTGAAACGCGACGGCACGATCTACGTGCTGGTTCGCAAGAACTCAATGAAAAAGCTGGAAGATCTTTACCCGTGGTGGGGACTCGACGAAAAACAGAAGCGTGTGGTGCCCATCGCAGGCGACCTGGGCAAACCCAGGCTGGGTGTGGCCGCGGCCGACCTGGCCAAACTCAAGGGCAAGGTTTCGCACCTGTTCCACCTTGCGGCCATTTATGATCTTTCCGCAGACGCCGCCAGCCAGCAGACGGCCAATATCGATGGCACGCGCAACGCGGTCGAATTCGCCGAAGCGATCAAGGCAGGCTGCTTCCATCACACCAGTTCCATTGCCGCCGCCGGCCTTTACGACGGCACTTTCCGTGAAGACATGTTCGACGAGGCGGAAGAACTCGATCACCCCTACTTCCGCACCAAGCACGATTCCGAAGGCATCGTCCGCAACGAATGCAAGACTCCGTGGCGCGTCTATCGTCCCGGCATGGTGGTCGGCCATTCGCAGACCGGCGAAATCGACAAGATCGACGGACCTTACTATTTTTTCAAGCTGATCCAGAAGATGCGCAATGCGCTGCCAAGCTGGGTGCCGACCATCGGCATCGAAGGCGGGCGTATCAACGTGATCCCGGTGGACTACGTGGTCGACGCGATGGACTTCATTGCCCACAAGAAAGGACTCGACGGCGGTTGCTTCCATTTAACCGACCCGGAACCGATGCGCATCGGCGAAATACTCAACCTGTTTGCCAAGGCCGCGCATGCGCCGCAGATGACCATGCGGCTCAATTCCAAGATGTTCAGTTTCATCCCGGGTTATGTGCTGCAGGGAATGATGTCGGTGGCGCCGGTGCGGCGCGCGCGCAACCAGATCCTGAACGACCTCGGCATTCCGAAAGACGTATTCACGTTCATCAATTACCCGACCAAGTTCGACAATCGCGATACCGTCAAGGCCCTGAAGGGTTCCGGCATTTCGGTGCCCAAGTTGCAAACCTATGCCTGGCGCCTGTGGGACTACTGGGAACGCCATCTTGACCCGGACCTGTTCATCGACCGTTCGCTTGAAGGCAAGATCAAAGGCAAAGTCGTCGTCGTCACCGGTGGCACCTCGGGTATCGGTGAAGCCACCGCCATCAAACTGGCCAGTGCCGGCGCCAAGGTCGCGATCGTTGCACGCGATCCGGAAAAGGCCCAGCTCACGCTTGCCAAGATCAAGGAAGCCGGTGGCAGCGCCAGATTTTATTCCTGCGACCTTTCCGACCTCGCCAGTTGCGACAAGCTGGTCGCGAGTGTGTTGAAGGACTACGGCACTTGCCATTACCTCGTCAACAACGCCGGCCGCTCCATTCGCCGCGGCATCGCCAACAGCTTTGACCGTTTCCACGATTTCGAGCGCACCATGTCGCTCAATTATTTCGGTTCGCTGCGTCTCATCATGGGCTTTCTGCCGGCAATGATGAAACAGGATTCAGGACACATCATCAACATTTCGTCGATCGGTGTGCTGACGCAGGCGCCGCGCTTCTCAGCCTATGTGGCTTCAAAAGCCGCGCTCGACGCTTTTTCCGGCTGTGCGGCCTCGGAATTCGTCGACAATCACATCAGCTTTACGACCATCAACATGCCGCTGGTGAGGACCCCGATGATTGCCCCCACCAAGATGTACAACAGCGTGCCGAC
>JANNGY010000194.1:0-2402 GCA_031404095.1 Betaproteobacteria bacterium
CGGCCCATGGCCGAGGGCGGCTGCAAGTTCGTCGAGTCGCGATAGGGCCGCAACGGCGCCGAATCGACATGGCTGGAGCCGCGGGGCCTACCGCAACAATGCGCCGGAGCGTCTGGGTGACATTGCCGAAGTGGTCGATTCGGTGCAGGACTTGCGCAACGCCGGCTTCGCCAACGGCAAGCCGTCGGTGGTGGTGGTGATCACCGCGCAGCCCAACGCCAACATCATCGAGACCGTCGACCGGGTACAAGCGCTGGTGCCGTCGCTGCAGGCGTCTATCCCGGCCTCCATCGACATGAGTCTGGTGATGGAACGCACCACCACCATTCGCGCCAGCCTGCGCGAAGCCGAGCGCACCATGCTGATCGCGGTGGCGCTGGTGATCATGGTGGTGTTCCTGTTCCTGCGCAACTGGCGCGCGGCGCTGATTCCCGCGGTCGCGGTACCGGTCTCGCTGATCGGCACTTTTTCGTTCATGTATCTTTTTGGCTACAGCCTCGACAACCTGTCGCTGATGGCGCTGACCATTGCTACCGGCTTCGTCGTCGATGACGCCATCGTCGTGCTGGAGAATGTCTCGCGGCACCTGGAAAAAGGTGTGCCGCCATTCCAGGCCGCACTGCGCGGCGCGCGCGAAGTCAGTTTCACGGTGGTATCGATGAGCCTGTCGCTGATCGCAGTCTTCATCCCGATCCTGCTGATGGGCGGCATCATCGGCCGCTTCTTCCGCGAATTCGCCGACACCCTGTCGATTGCGATCCTGGTATCGCTGGTGGTGTCGCTGACCACCACGCCGATGATGTGCGCTCGGCTGCTGAGGAATCCACCGAAGCCGCCCGAGGCAAACGCAGCCAAGCCGCCCGGCCGGCTAGCGCGCTGGACGATGGGTTGGATCAAACCGCTCGGCGAGCGTATTCATCACGGCTATGAAGTGAGCCTGAAGTGGGCGCTGCGTTTTCCATTCCTCGTGTTCCTCACGCTGGTCGCCGCCGTGGCGCTGAATTTCTACCTGTACGCGACGGTGCCGAAAGGCTTCCTGCCGCAGCAGGACACCGGGCGCATCTTCGGCTTCATCCAGGCCGACCAGAGTATTTCGTTCCAGGCGATGCGCGGCAAGGTGGTCGAGTTTGTTGACATCGTCATGGCCGATCCCGACGTGGTGAACGTCGCCGCGTTCACCGGCGGCGGGCAGCGCAATACCGGCCGCATGTTCATGTCCCTGAAACCGCTTAAGGAACGCAATGCCTCGGCCGAACAGATCGCGACGCGCTTGCGCCTGAAACTCGCCAAGGTGGCGGGCGCCAACCTGTTCCTGAACCCGGCGCAGGACTTCCGTGCCGGCGGGCGCTCGTCGAATGCCAGCTACCAGTTCACGCTGCAGGGCGACGATGTGACCGAACTGCGCAAATGGGCGCCGCTATTGCAGAACGCGCTGATGGATGCGCCGGAAATGACCGACGTGAACACCGACCAGCAGGTGAAGGGCCTGCAGATGAGCCTGGTGATCGATCGCGCCACCGCCGCGCGCCTGGGCGTGACGATGGCTGCCATCGATACCGCGCTCTACCTCGCCTTCGGCCAGGCGCAGGTCTCGACCATTTACGCTGCCAACAACCAGTACCGCGTGGTGATGGAGGCTGCGCCCGAATACTGGCAGAGCCCGGAAACACTGAACGGCATCTTCGTCCTGTCTTCCACCCGCGGACAGGTGCCGCTATCGGCCATTGCCCGCTACGAGCCGACAACAGCGGCGTTGTCCGTGAATCACCAGGGGCAGTTCGCCGCGACCACATTGTCATTCAATCTCGCGGAAGGTGTGGCCCTGTCGGCCGCCATCCAGAAAATCCGCGACACCATGGTTCGCATTAACGTGCCGAACACCGTGACGGGCACCAACCAGGGCACGGCCCGCGTATTCCAGCAAGGCCTGGAGAACCAGCCGTGGCTGATCCTGGCCGCGCTGATCACGGTGTATGTGGTGCTGGGCATCCTCTATGAAAGTTACATCCACCCACTCACCATCCTTTCCACCCTGCCCTCGGCGGGTGTGGGGGCACTGCTGGCGCTGTGGGCGACCGGGACCGAGCTCTCCATCATCGCGCTCATCGGCATCATCCTGCTGATCGGCATCGTCAAGAAGAACGCCATCCTGATGATCGACTTCGCCATCGATGCCGAACGTCATCGCGGCCTGTCCGCGCGCGATGCAATCTATGAAGCCTGCCTGTTGCGGTTTCGCCCGATCATGATGACCACCATGGCCGCGCTGCTGGGCGCGGTGCCGCTGGCGATCGGCTTCGGCGACGGCGCCGAATTGCGCAAGCCGCTCGGCATTTCCATACTCGGCGGATTGATCCTCAGTCAATTGCTGACTTTGTACACGACACCGGTCGTGTACCTGT
>JANNGY010000195.1:0-9095 GCA_031404095.1 Betaproteobacteria bacterium
GCGGCCCTTCGGTGGCCACATGCGCGAATACGGCAAGTCCCCGGTGCCGCGGGCGTGCGCCGCGGCCGACCGCACCGGGCACGCCCTGTTGCACACGCTCTACCAGGCCAACATCAAGGCCCACACCCAGTTTTTCGTCGAGTGGATGGCGCTCGATTTGATCCGCGATCACGAAGGCAACGTACTGGGGGTGACCGCGCTGGAAATGGAAACCGGCGAAACCATGATTTTTCACGCCAAGGCGACCCTGTTCGCTACCGGTGGCGCCGGGCGAATTTACGCCTCGAGCACCAATGCCTTCATCAACACCGGTGACGGCCTCGGCATGGCGGCACGCGCGGGCATTCCGCTGGAAGACATGGAATTCTGGCAGTTCCACCCGACCGGCGTGGCCGGGGCCGGCGTACTCATCACCGAGGGGGTGCGTGGCGAGGGTGGCATCCTGTTGAACAAGGATGGTGAACGATTCATGGAGCGTTATGCGCCGACCATGAAGGATCTCGCTTCGCGCGATGTGGTGTCGCGCGCCATGGCCACCGAAATCAAGGAAGGTCGCGGCGCCGGACCCAACCAGGACTACATCCTGCTGAAACTTGACCATCTCGGCCCCGACGTCATCAACAAGCGCCTGCCAGGTATTCGCGAGATCGCACTCACCTTCGGCAACGTCGACTGCACCAGGGAGCCGATTCCCGTGGTGCCGACCTGCCATTACCAGATGGGCGGCATCCCCACCAACTACAAAGGTGAAGTGGTGGTGCCGAAGAATGGCAACCCGAATTCGGTTGTGCATGGCTTCTACGCGGCGGGCGAATGCGGCTGCGCGTCGATCCACGGCGCCAATCGCCTCGGCACCAATTCGCTGACCGACCTGCTGGTGATGGGCAAGTCGTCGGGCGACTCGATGATCCGCTTCATCAGGGAAAACAGTTCGCACAAGGATTTGCCGAAGGGTGCCGGTGATTATTCGATGGCGCGCATTGCCCGGCTCGATGGCCAGAAAAATGGCGAGGGCGTTCACCAGGTGGGCGAGGCGATGCGCCAGACGATGCAGGCGCATTGCGGTGTTTTCCGCTTCCCGGACATGCTGGAAAAGGGTGTGACCAAAATCAAGGACGTGGCTGAACGAGCCAAGTCGATCCAGATCGGCGACAAATCGAAAGTCTTCAACACCGCGCGCATCGAGGCCCTGGAACTGGAGAACCTGATCGAGGTGGCGATGGCGACGATGGTATCGGCGGAGGCGCGCAAGGAAACCCGCGGCGCGCACGACCGCGCCGATTTTCACGATCGCCCCGGCTTTGTAAACGGCCGCGACGACGAGAACTGGTTGAAACACTCGCTTTGGTACAAGGAAGGCAACCGGCTCGATTACAAGCCGGTGAACCTGCAGCCGCTGACGGTCGAATCGTTCGCGCCTAAAGCACGCACCTATTAGCATGTGCCTACTATTGACGATGCCTAATTTCATGACAACGCCCCCACTTTTGCTCCGTCGTTCCCGCAAAGGGCGAAGGCATGCCTTCGCCCCAGTGTCTCTCGTCGAACGACGCTGGATTCCCGCCTTCGCGGGAACGACGGAAATTCTTTCGGCTTGTCGCGAATATTGGAAACATCAGTAGCACGCGCCTGCCAACACATACCTGCCGGCACGCCCCAACCCATTCCCCGGATCCCACATGAAATTTCAAATCCTTCGCTACGATCCCGACCAGGACCAGAAGCCGTATTTCAAGGAATACGACATCCCGCTGGAGGCAACCGACCGCATGCTCCTTGACGCGCTGATTCGTATCAAGTCCATCGACGACACGCTGGCCCTGCGCCGTTCCTGCCGCGAAGGCGTCTGTGGTTCGGATGCGATGAATATCAATGGCAAGAACGGCCTGGCGTGCATCACCAAGATCTCCGAACTGAAGGAGCCGGTGGTGCTGAAGCCGCTGCCCGGCCTGCCGATCATCCGCGATTTGATCGTCGACATGACGCAGTTCTTCAAGCAGTACAACTCGATCAAGCCGTTTGTCATCAATAATGATCCGCCGCCTGAGAAAGAGCGCCTGCAGTCGCCGGAAGACCGCCTGGAACTCGATGGACTCTATGAGTGCATCCTGTGCGCCTGCTGTTCAGCATCCTGCCCGTCGTTCTGGTGGAACCCGGACAAATTCGTCGGTCCGGCCGGCCTGCTGGCGGCCTACCGCTTCATCGCCGATTCGCGCGACCAGGCAACCAACGAGCGGCTGGACAATCTTGAGGATCCCTACCGCCTGTTCCGTTGTCACACCATCATGAATTGCGTGGACGTATGTCCCAAGGGCCTGAATCCTTCGCTGGCGATCGGCAAGATCCGCGAAATGATGGTCAAGCGCGGAATATAGCCACAGGGAAATCTCGCGTGAATTTTCGTGGGGGAGTCGAAACCCGCGCGATGATGTCGAAACGCCCACTTGAGATTGAAGAATCATGTTGCAGCTTGCATCGCATGCAGTCCATTTGTTCCAAATCAATCGTTGCCGTGCGTCCTTGATGAATGATGGAGGTTGGCGGGAATGACCCATGCCGGCGATGGGAGAGTCTATGATCGCCTCCGCTGGCGGGCACGCCGGGGCCTGCTGGAAAACGACATTCTGCTTAGCCGTTTTTTCAAGACGGAATTGTTGAAGTTGTCAGAACAGGAATTGCAGGCGCTGGATGAATTGTTGCAGCGGGACGACAACGATTTGCTGGATCTGCTGATGGGTCGGAGGACTAGCGAGGATGCACGGTTGGCGCCATTGATAGCACGCATAAGGGCAGCCTAAGGCGTTCTTTTCGAAAGAAGTTTTCTACTGGTGAGGAGTGCGAACATGAATGAAAAAGGCAAGGCAACCCTGTCCTATGGAGATGGCAAGAGCGTCGATCTGCCCGTCTATGGCGGCTCGCATGGCCCGGATGTCATCGACATCCGCAAACTTTATGGACAGACCGGCATGTTTACCTATGATCCGGGTTTTTTGTCCACGGCATCCTGCAATTCCACCATCACCTTCATCGATGGCGACAAGGGAGAACTCCTGTATCGCGGCTATCCCATTGAGCAACTTGCCAAGCAATGCGACTTTCTGGAAACCTGCTACCTGCTGCTCCATGGCGAGCTGCCCAACAACGACCAGAAGAAGGATTTCGTCGGCAAGGTCACCAGTCACACGATGGCGCACGAACAGATGCAGTTTTTCCTGCGCGGATTCCGGCGCGATGCGCACCCGATGGCCGTCATGACCGGGCTGGTCGGCGCGATGAGCGCGTTCTATCCGGATTCGATCAATCTCAACGATGCCCGGCAGCGCGAAATTTCCGCCATCCGCCTGATCGCCAAACTGCCGACGCTGACCGCGATGGCCTACAAGTACACCGTCGGCCAGCCGATCGTCTATCCGCGCAATGACTTGTCCTACACGGCCAATTTCATGCGCATGATGTTCGCGGTCCCGGCCGAGGACTACAAGGTCAACGACGTCCTGGTGCGCGCGCTGGATCGCATTTTCATCCTGCACGCCGATCATGAGCAGAACGCGTCGACCTCGACGGTGCGCCTGTGCGCGTCCTCGGGTACCAACCCGTTTGCGGCGATTGCCGCCGGCGTGGCTTGCCTGTGGGGTCCCGCGCACGGCGGTGCCAACGAAGCCGCGCTCAGCATGCTCTACGACATCCAGCGCGACGGCGGCGTGGCCAAGATCGGCGAGTTCATCGCCAAGGTCAAGGACAAGAATTCCAGCGTGCGATTGATGGGCTTCGGCCATCGGGTCTACAAGAATCGCGATCCGCGCGCCACGTTGATGCGCGAGACCTGCTACGAAGTGCTGAACGAACTCGGTCTCGGTGACGATCCGCTCTTCAAGCTCGCCATGGCGCTGGAAAAGATCGCGCTGGAAGACGACTACTTCGTCAGCCGCAAGCTTTATCCCAACGTCGACTTCTATTCGGGCATCGTGCAAAAGGCGATCGGTATTCCCGTGCCGCTGTTTACCGCCATTTTTGCGCTGGCCCGCACGGTGGGCTGGATCGCGCAGTTGAACGAAATGATCGCCGATCCCGAGTACAAGATCGGACGTCCGCGGCAGCTCTACACCGGGAACGCGCGCCGGGATATCAAGCGATAGACGAAGGGCAATGGCAATCCTCCGTTCGCGCCGCGCCTGCTGTCGCGGTGGCGGGTGGATCAAGGGTCCATTGAGGGCCCGGAAGGGAACATCTAAAAACCCTGTCATTCCCGCGAATGCGGGAATCCAATTTTCGTAAATCATTGATGTGCGTAGAAAATTGGATCCCCGCATTCGCGGGGATGACAGGTTTTGAGGTTGTTAGAAGTTCCCGGAAGGTAAACTCAAGCACTGGTGCGGCTTCCAGGCCATTATTGGCTGGAAAGGCGCGCCAGTGCTGTATTTTTACGGACGAGCGCTTCTCGAAACCTCTTTTCCGTTCGCCCTGATGTATCGAAGGGCCAGATGGGCCGCGTTGAATCAATAACTTAGCCCACATGTGCTTCGATACCTCAGCACGAACGGAGGAAAATAGAAGTTCCCGGACAAACCATGCAACAGCGGCAAATCGAGGTGGCATCATGATGCGAGAATTCCTGCAAGGCAGCCTCTACTTCGGCGCGAATGCGTCCTATGTGGAAGAACTCTATGAACAATACCTGGCCGACCCCGCCTCGGTCGCCGAAGGCTGGCGCAAGCAGTTCGATGGATTGCCCAATGTCGCGGGCAGCAATGCGCGCGACGTCGCCCACACGCCGGTCATCGAGGCGTTCGCAGAACGCGCCCGCCAGGGTGGTGGACGCATCGCGTACGTCAACGTCGCCGCCAGCGCCGGCAGCGACGACAAGCGCTCGCTGAAAGTACTGCAGTACATCCGCGCGCACCGCGTGCTTGGCTCGCGTCATTCCTCGCTGGACCCCCTGCAACGCAGCGAGCGCATGCCGGTGCCCGAACTGGAACTCTCATACTACGGCCTGACTGCCGCCGACCTCGAGGTCGAATTCGGCATCGGCTCCTGGCAGGGGCGCATCAACGGCCAGGCGGAAAGGGCCCGGCTGAAAGACATCGTGGCCGCGGTCAAGCAGACCTATTGCGGCTTCGTCGGCCTGGAATACATCTACATCAGTTCAACCGTGGAAAAACGCTGGATTCAGAGCCAGTTCGAAGGCATCCAGTCACAGCCTTCACTGAAAACGGAAGAAAAGCAGTTCCTGCTGGAACGCCTGACCGCGGCCGAGACGCTGGAAAAATACCTGCACACCCGCTACGTCGGCCAGAAGCGATTCTCGCTTGAAGGTGGCGAAACCCTGATTCCCCTGTTGGACGACATCATCCAGGTCAGCGGCGCAAAGGGCGTGAAGGAAGTGGTGCTGGGCATGGCGCATCGCGGCCGCCTCAACGTGCTGGTCAACAGTCTGGGCAAGCTGCCGGCCGACCTGTTTTCCGAGTTCGAGGGCAAGCACGCGCACGATCTCGGCTCGGGAGACGTCAAGTATCACCAGGGCTTCTCATCCGACATCCAGACCGCCGGTGGCGGCGTGCACCTGACGCTGGCCTTCAATCCTTCGCACCTGGAAATCGTCAACCCGGTCGTGGAGGGATCGGTACGGGCACGCCAGCACCGCCGCAATGACCACGAAGGCAAGGAAGTGCTGCCGATGCTGATTCACGGCGACGCCGCGTTTGCCGGGCAGGGCGTGGTGATGGAAACGCTGGCGCTCTCGCAGACGCGCGGCTTCAAGACCGGCGGCACGGTGCACATCGTCGTCAACAACCAGGTCGGCTTCACCACCTCGGATACGCGCGATTCCCGGTCGTCGCTGTATTGCACCGACATCGCCAAGATGATCGAAGCGCCGGTGTTCCACGTCAACGCCGACGATCCCGAGTCGGTGATCATGGTCGGGCGCATCGCGCTTGAGTACCGCATGAAGTTCGGCAAGGACGTGGTGATCGACATGGTCTGCTTCCGCAAGCTCGGCCACAACGAGCAGGATGAGCCGTTCGTCACCCAGCCGCTGATGTACAAGAAAATCGCCCAGCATCCCGGTACGCGCAAGCTGTACGCCGACCGCCTGGCGGCAGACGGCACGACGGCGGCCGGGCACGGCGACGACCTGGTCACCAATATCCGCGCGCGCCTTGATGCCGGCAAAAGCACCAACACGCGCATTCTCTACGGCATCAAGCCGCCACTGGCCGTGGACTGGGCGCCGTACATAGGCCAGGGCTGGCGCGCGCCGGCCGACACGCGCGTGCCGATGGACAAGCTGAAGCATTATGCCGAGCGGCTCACGCAGATTCCTTCCGACTTCAAGTGCCATATGTCGGTCGAAAAATTGCTGGAGGCGCGCCGCAAGATGGGCCGGGGCGAACTGCCGCTGGACTGGGGCATGGCGGAAAACCTCGCCTACGCGTCGCTGGTCGCGACCGGCCACCCGGTGCGCATGAGCGGGCAGGATTGCGGGCGTGGCACCTTTGCGCATCGGCACGCCGTGCTGCACGACCAGAACCGCGAAAAATGGGACTCCGGCACTTACATCCCATTACAGAACATCGAGGCCAAGCAGGCCAAGTTCGTGGTCATCGATTCGCTGCTGTCGGAAGAGGCCGTACTCGGCTTCGAATACGGGTATGCCTCCGCGCAGCCGTTCGAGCTGGTGATCTGGGAAGCGCAGTTCGGCGATTTCGTCAACGGCGCGCAAGTGGTGATCGACCAGTTCATCGCCAGTGGCGAGACCAAGTGGGCGCGCCTGTGCGGCTTGAGCCTGTTCCTGCCGCACGGCTATGAAGGGCAGGGCCCGGAACATTCGTCGGCGCGTCCCGAGCGTTTCCTGCAACTTTGCGCGGAACACAATATCCAGGTCGTGGTGCCGTCGACGGCGGCACAGTTGTTTCACATGATTCGCCGCCAATCGCTGCGGGCCATGCGCAAGCCGCTGATCGTCATGATGCCGAAGTCACTGCTGCGCAAGAAAGAAGCCGGCTCGCCGCTGGAAGACCTGGCCAACGGCAAGTTCGAAGTCGTCATCGGCGATATTACCCAGCCCGGGGAAAAGCTCAACGCCAGGAAAGTGAAGCGCCTCATTTTCTGTTCGGGAAAGGTGTACTACGATCTGGTGGCGGAACGCGCCAAACGCGCCATCGACGACATTGCCATCATGCGTATCGAGCAGTTGTACCCGTTTCCGCACGAAGAATTCCAGGCACAGATCGCCATGTACCCGAATGCGAAGTCGGTGGTCTGGGTGCAGGAAGAGCCGGGCAACCAGGGGGCATGGCATCGTATCCAGCACTACCTGCTGCACAACATGCGCCCCGACCAGACGCTCAGTTATGCGCTGCGTCCGTCTTCGGCATCCCCAGCGGTCGGCTACAGCAGCAAGCATGCCGAGCAGCAGAAGGAGTTGGTCGAGGCGGCGCTGACCTGGGAAAGCGCCGGGACCAAGAGAGCCGCCTATGCACAGATGGGGGAATTGGCAAAAGCAGCGGAGTAGTCATTTCAGAACCTTCCCACCTTCTATTTAGGGAACCTCTGATTAAGTCCCAAACTGTCATCTCCGCGAAAGCGGAGATCCATGTTTCGTAACGAAAAATGGATTCCCGCTTTTCGCGGGAATGACACTTGATAAGAGGTTCAATAGAACCTTCCCCCTCGCAGGGGGAAGGGGCTAATCAGTCAGATAAAGGAAAAAAACATGCAGATCGAAGTCAAAGTCCCCACCCTCTCCGAGTCGGTATCCGAAGCCACCCTGGTCACTTGGCACAAGCAGGTGGGTGATGCGGTAAAGCGCGATGAAAACCTCATCGACATCGAAACCGACAAGGTGGTGATGGAGTTGCCCGCGCCGGCCGATGGCGTGATCGTCAAGGTCATCAAGGCCGACGGCAGCACCGTGACCGCGGGTGAAGTGATTGCGATGATCGATACCGAAGCCAAGGGCGCTGTTGCCCCGCCGGCCGCACCTGCCGCCGCGGCCGAACCGGGCGCTGCGCCGGTTAAAGCTGCCGCAGCAGCGACCGGCGCTGCGGCAAGCCCCGCCGCCGCCAAGATCGCCGCCGAGGCAAACGTCAATACCGCCGACATCGCCGGCACCGGCCGCGGTGGCCGTGTGACCAAGGAAGATGTGGTCAACAAAGTCTCCGGCGCACCGACGGCCGCTGTTTCCGTCGCCGCCCCCGTCGCCGCCCCCGCCGCCGCGCCCGCCGCCGCGCCCGCCGTACACCTGCCGGCCGGCGACCGCACTGAACAACGCGTGCCGATGTCGCGCCTGCGCGCGCGCATCGCCGAGCGCCTGCTGCAATCGCAATCCAGCGCCGCCATCCTCACCACGTTCAATGAAGTGAACATGGCGCCGGTGATCAACCTGCGCAATCTATACAAAGACAAGTTCGAGAAGACCCACGGCGTGAAGCTGGGTTTCATGTCGTTCTTCGTCAAGGCGGCCGTGCACGCGCTGAAAAAATATCCGATCGTCAATGCCTCGATCGACGGCAACGAGATCGTCTATCACGGCTACTACGACGTCGGCATCGCCGTCGGCAGCGAACGCGGCCTGGTGGTGCCGATCCTGCGCGACGCCGACCAGATGTCGATTGCCGATGTCGAAAAGAAAATCGCCGAATTCGGCCAGAAGGCAAAGGACGGCAAGCTGACGATCGAGGACCTGTCCGGCGGTACCTTCTCGATTTCCAACGGCGGCGTGTTCGGCTCGATGCTGTCAACGCCGATCATCAATCCGCCGCAGTCGGCAATCCTCGGCGTGCACGCCACCAAGGAACGCCCGGTGGTGGAGAATGGCCAGATCGTGATCCGGCCGATCAACTACCTGGCGATGAGCTACGACCATCGCATCATCGACGGCCGCGAAGCGGTGCTGGCGCTGGTGGCGATGAAAGAGGCGCTGGAAGATCCGGCGCGGTTGTTGCTGGATATCTAGGCGACTCGACGGTTGTCTCAATTTCGGGTACGCCCCCATCCCGGCCGTCCCCCGCAGTCGCGGGGGAAGGTGGCGCGAAGCGACGGATGGGGGTGTGATTCAGGCAGCGATCATTTCCAAAAAGCGACGGAGTAGCAGT
>JANNGY010000196.1:0-3383 GCA_031404095.1 Betaproteobacteria bacterium
GCTCCTTAAACAAAATTGCATCCAAAATCGGCAGTGAATCATTCACGACATACATCCAGCCAAGGTGCAGTTTCCCCCTTTTAGAGTTCCCTCCCCCGCGAACAACCACAAGGGTTGCGCCGGGCGGGGGCCCAATTATCGTGCGGCAAATAGATCCAACTTGGGTCCCCGCCCGGCGCAACCCTTGTGGTTGTTCGCGGGGGAGGGAACTCTGAAAGGGGGAAACTGCACCTTGGCTGGATGTATGTCGTGAATGATTCACTGCCGATTTTGGATGCAATTTTGTTTAAGGAGCGCGCATGACCACCATCCGTGAAATTCTGGCCGCAAGCCCGGTAATGCCGGTCATCGTGCTCGATCGCGTCAGCGACGCGATTCCGCTGGCCGATGCGCTGGTCAGCGGCGGCATTCGTGTGCTGGAGGTGACAATGCGAACGCCGGTGGCGCTGGCTTGCGTGCGCGCCATTCGCGCCGCGGTACCGCAGGCCATCGTCGGTGTCGGCACCATCACCACCATCGCCGACTTGAACGCGGCGCGTGATGCCGGCGCGCAGTTTGGCGTGAGCCCCGGCACGACGCCGGCGCTGCTGGCGCATGCCGCGACATCGGGCTTCCCCTTTCTGCCGGGCTCGATGACGCCGTCGGACGTGATGCGCGCGCTCGACGCCGGCTTCACCGCCATGAAATTGTTCCCCGCGCGCCAGGCCGGTGGCGTCGAAATGCTCAAGGCGCTCGGCGGCCCTTTTCCGCAGGTGCTGTTTTGCCCGACCGGTGGCATCGATGCCGAATCGGCGCCGTCCTACCTCGCGCTGCCCAATGTCGCCTGCGTGGGTGGCTCGTGGCTGGCGCCGGCCGCGCTGGTGGCAAACGGCGACTGGGCCGAAATTCGCCGCCGTGCCGCCGCCGCCGCACTTCTTAAAAAACCCCATTGACCGGACAAGAGCCCGCCATGACATCGAGAGTCCCCGCCCCCGATTGCCGCGCGCTGGTGCTGTTTGGCGCCACCGGCGACCTGGCAAAACGCATGCTCTGGCCATCGCTGTACGCGCTCGACCAGGACGGGTTGCTGCCGAAGACCTTCCAGCTAATTGGCGCTGCTACGTCGCGGCTGTCGGACGACGCGTTCGTCGCCAAGGTAAAAGAGGCGATCCAGACGTCGGCCAACGCCAGCCTGTTCGATGAGGCCGCATTCGAGTCTTTCGCGCGGCGCATCCGCTATGTCACGGTGAACGTCGCGGCCGCCGGTGGTCTTGATCCGATCAAGCAGGTGCTGGCGCCCGGCGAGGGCGGCGTGATGTTCTACCTCTCCACCGGGCCGCAATTGTTCGGCCCGATTTGCCTCGCGCTGCGCGACGCCGGGCTGGTCGACAAGCTCTCCCGCATCACCATTGAAAAACCGATCGGCACCGATACCGAATCGGCTCGCAAGGTCAATGAGGCCATCGGCGCCGCGTTCGAGGAGAACCAGGTATTTCGCATCGATCACTACCTCGGCAAGGAGGCGGTGCAGAACCTGCTGGCGCTGCGCTTTGCCAACGCCATCTTCGAACCGCTATGGAACGCCAACGCAATCGAGCAGGTACAGATCACCGTGGCCGAAACCGTCGGTGTCGAGGGACGCTGGCCGTTCTACGATGCGACCGGGGCGCTGCGCGACATGGTGCAAAGCCACATGCTGCAATTGCTCTGCCTGGTCGCGATGGAGCCGCCGGCCAGTTTTACGCCGTCGGCGGTGCGCAACGAAAAGGTGAAAGTGCTGTGGTCGCTGCGGCCCATCACCGGCGCCGACGTCGCCACCCACACCGTGCGCGGTCAGTACGCTGCCGGCTTCAGCGGCGGCGAGGCCGCCGTGGGCTACCTGGAGGAAGCGGGCGCCGACGTTGGCAACCGCGCGGCGAGCGATACCGAATCGTTCGTGGCCTTGCGGGTCGAGGTCAACAACTGGCGTTGGGCGGGCGTGCCATTTTACCTTCGCACCGGCAAGCGCCTGCAAAAACGGTCCAGCGAAATCATGATCCAGTTCAAGCCGGCCCCTTACAACATCTTCGCCGAGATCGGCGCGACGCTTTCCCCGAACACCTTGCTGATCAAGCTGCAGCCCGATGAAATGATCACGATGACGTTGATGCACAAGAAGCCGGGCATGAATGACGTGAAACTGGCGCAGGTACCACTGAACCTGTCCCTGGGGGACACCTTTGGCCAGTCGCGACGGCGCATCGCCTATGAGCGCATGTTGCTCGACGTGCTGAGAAACAACTCGGCCCTGTTCGTGCGCCGCGATGAAGTCGAAGCGGCGTGGCAATGGATTGACGGCATCATCGACGGCTGGCGCAGCACCGGCCAGAAGGTCAAGCCCTACACGGCGGGAAGCTGGGGGCCGAGCGCGGCGATCGCGATGACGGAGCGCAACGGGCATTCGTGGCACGAGTGAGATTGGCGTTCAACAGGTAGCGTGTCCCGGGAGGGCGCAGGTTTGTGTCGCCACTCAAACGCGGTAGGGATGGCGGATGCCGGGCAGCTTCCCGCCGAAGTCTTTGGTGTTCCGGGTGACCAGCATTAACCCTGTTTCGAGCGAGGTGGCAAGAATGATCGCATCGGGCAGTTTCAGATTGCGTTCGCGCCGCAGCACGACGGCGCGCTCGGCGATCCCCTCGCTGATCGGGATCACCGTGAACTGATTGAGAAACGCGCGCGTGGTATCCGCAAGTTCCGCCTCGCCACCACACATGACTTCCATCCAGGTAACGATGCTGACACTGCGAGCATCGTAAAGATCGAGTTCTTTCCTGGCGGCAGGAATGCCGTTCAAATAGTCGATCAGGATGTTGGTGTCGAAGAGCGCCTTCACGCCGGGGCCGTCACTGAGTGCCTAGCGATCCCATTCCGCGCGTAGCTTCTTCTGTAAGGCCAATCCATCTGCAGGGCGACGCCTGGTTGCCTTCCAGGCACCGAACGCGCTCCCGGTATCCGCGTGGCGCACGACATACTGGGCGACCGCCTGACGGATCAACTCGGCACGCGAGACTTTCTTGCGCTGTTCGAGTTCGCGCAGCGCGGCGAGCTGCGATTCTGGCAAATCAATGATGGTGCGCATGGTCGGACTCTGAAGATATGATGACTGATGACGTCATCATACTGACTTTTTGTCGATTGCGAAACACCAGCATTGGCCGGTGTCTCCAGCCATTTATGGCCTGAATGCCGCGCCAAATGGCGATTTACGATGATGAGAGCGTTTCAACTTCTCAACAATTCATCATTCCAGTGGATTCTTTTTCGTGTCCAGCCTCTCCCACCTCGCGCCCTTTCCCGCGGGACTTCCTTCGGTCGCAGCTCGCTCGGACTACGGCGGCGCCGAGCAGTGCTCGGCGAAACCCCGC
>JANNGY010000197.1:0-1727 GCA_031404095.1 Betaproteobacteria bacterium
GATCCCGCCAGGTCTGTATCAGGATCCACAATGCGCCGAGCGAGACGGCCGGAAACACCGTCGCGAACGGCAGCATGAACAGCACCAGTCCCCAGCGCAATTCACGGTCGATGATGGCATTGCCGGGCTGTTGCGGATCGACCCAGGCGAGGATACGCCGGCCGCTGCGGCGTGCGTCATCGAGTTCCGCATAGCGGTCTTCCTGCCAGCTACCGATATTGTCGCCGGTGTCGGTATAGCCGACCCGCGTACCGCGATGCTCCTTGCCTTCGATGCTGTAGGTGTATGCCGCGCTCACCCGGTAAGTGGTGCTTTTGCGGCCACGCGATTCGGCCAGGCGCGCATCCTGCACTGTCGCCATCACCGGCTGCCAGGAGCGCGTCTGTAGCCAGCCGCCGGCATGCGCGCCGATTCCTGCCATGCCGACCGCGCCACCCGCGCCGAAAGCAATGATGAATAGCAAGCAGAATATCGAACCGGCAATTCTGGAAGCCATGCTCGATTGCTCACGGGCCGGCGCGTGCCAGAGGTGAGTCCTAAAGCGCGACGGCAGCGTCGAACGCAGCCATGCGCCAGCCGGGACCCTGCTGGCGGACGCGGCGCAACTGCATCTCAAAGGTGCGGCCTTCCAGCGTGACGGCCAACATCGAATTCGCGACGTAAGTACCGTCGCTGACGATCACCGAGTCGGCGAAGCCGTCGTCGGCCGTCCCGGCAATCAGGATGCCTTCGGTCGGCTGCCAGCTGTTGGTGGCTTCATCGACTCGATCCATGTTGCTGTAGATCGGCGCCTTCGACAGCACCTTGACGCCGATGAGGGTCGCAGTCGGCCGCTGCAGGTTCGATTTGCGAACCACCACGCCCAGCACACAGGGGCGGCCTTTTTCCAGGCGCACCGCGACGAGGTCATCGACATGCACCTTGCGCGCGTCCTCGTCGATCATGTCGAGCCCGAGCCCGCCTTCGCTGATGTCGATCAGTTGAATCGCGTTGCGTATGCCGATCTCGGCGCCGCCGCCCGCCAGTGAATGCATTCGTTCCGGGGAGAAGGCCATTTTGCAGATTTCGTCGAAGCCGAAGAAAACCCCCACCGGTGAATTGACCCCGATCGCCAGGCGCTTGCTGCGCTGCTTGCGCGCGGCCTCGATCAGCGTGAATTCGCGCTCAAGAAAATCGATGACGGCGACGTGATCCTCCATCGGCGCGCCGAGACCGATGCCCCAGCCGGGAAAAATCACGCCATGGTGGAATTCGCGTATCGACCGGTCGAGCTGCCGCTGCAACGGACGTAGGCTGAGGTACAGTTGCGAATCATCGCCGGTCACGTGCGGCGTGAGGCCGCGCTGCGGCATGCCGGTGTTGACACCCAGCGTCGGCTCGCCGGCGACCGGTTCGCGCGTCAGCCATAGCGCGCCCATCCACGCGACCAGCCAGTTGTCGAGGATCTCCAGGCGCTTGGGCGGCAGGTTGCCGCTCGAAAAGCGATCCAGCAACAAGGCGCGAACGTAGAGCGTCTCCACGGTGGCGTCGAATTGCCGGTCTTCGACGCGCACACTCAATACGGTGGCGTCGACGGAAAATGCCGCGGCGGTGCGAAAAATCTGGTGCAGCCATTCGCGGGTCGTCTGGTCGGGCCGGCCGCCGGCAAATTTGCGCCACTTGATGGCATGGCCGGAGAGCACGATGGCCAGCGAGCAGATCGCGACGCGCGGGCCGGCATCGCTGTT
>JANNGY010000198.1:0-4932 GCA_031404095.1 Betaproteobacteria bacterium
CAGTTCAGCGCGAAGAACGGCAGCTTCGCGCGCGGACTCAGGTAATGAAGCGCGGCGGCCACGCGTTCCTTGCCGCTACCGGATTCGCCCTCGATCAGCGCGGGAAACGCCGACGACGCGTAAAGATCAATCTGGCTTTTGAGCTTTCGCATCGCCGGGCTATCGCCAATCAGACTATGTGCCGCCTCTTCCGAATTGAGCGGCGCTTCGACTTCGCGTACTTTGAGCGCGGCGTGCAAAAGTTTCTTCAAACGCACCGGATCACAGGGCTTCGGGACCAGATCCGCCGCGCCAAGCGCGCGCGCGCGACGGGCGTTGGAATCTTCGTTCTGCCCGGACAGCACCATGATGCGAATATCCTGGGACCAACCAAGCAAGTCATTCACCAGCTTGAATCCCTCTGTTGGCAGGTCCGGCATCGGCGGCAGGCCGAGATCGATCAGGGCGATGACCGGTTGGAATTCCCCGCTTTTGAGCAACTCCATTGCGTCCGGGCGGGACTCACGCACCCGCACATCAAAATCACCCGCCAGCGCGAATGACAGGCTTTCGCCAATCAGGGGGTCGTCATCGACAATCAGCAGTGCAGGTTTTGTGGCCACGCCGGCGGACGGTAAGCAATGCGGTTGGATTGGAACATGATCCAATTATAGTGAGTCTCTGGCGAACTTCGCGTGCGCATTGGGGTCATACCGCGTGTTGTGCGCAGGCCGGACATTTTGCGCGGGTTCCGCCAACAAGCGTCTGGGGAAACGGCGCAGGTGATAAAATCATGGATTGTGCGCCGCGACCCGCGCAGTGAACACACAGAAGACCGAATCGGCGCCGATCCAGTGGCGTCTCTGGTGTCGCCAGCAAACATAACCGCAGATTACGACTTGACCCAGACCAATCCTCCACCGCTGGTAGAAATCGACGCCGTCGATTTTGCCTATGGCAAGCGCGCCATCCTGAAGGGTATCAGCTTGACGGTACCGAGGGGCAAGGTCGTCGCCATCATGGGCGGTTCCGGTTGCGGCAAGACCACGCTTCTCAGGCTCATTGGCGGCCAATTGCTTGCCGCCAAAGGCAGGGTCGCGGTCGACGGCCAGGATGTGGGTACGCTGAATTCGGACGCAATGTATGCGATGCGCCGCAAGATGGGCATGTTGTTTCAGTTTGGTGCACTGTTTACCGACATGACAGTATTCGACAACGTCGCCTTTCAGCTGCGTGAACACACCGACTTGCCGGCGGACATGATTCGCGACCTGGTCCTGATGAAACTGAACGCGGTAGGGCTGCGTGGCGCGGCGAAGCTGTTTCCGGCGGAACTTTCGGGGGGCATGGCCCGGCGCGTCGCTCTGGCGCGCGCCGTTGCGCTGGACCCCATGCTGATCATGTACGACGAGCCTTTTGCCGGCCTGGATCCCATTTCTCTGGCCGTGATCGGGCAAACCATCCGCAAGCTCAACGATGCCCTGGGCGCCACCTCGATCGTGGTCACGCACGATGTCGTCGAGTCCCTGCAGATAGTCGATTACCTGTATTTCGTGTCCGGTGGCCAAATTGTGGGCCACGGCACGCCGGATGAAATTCGCCGCTCGACCGAGCCGTTTATCAAGCAGTTCGTGCACGCGGAACTGGATGGCCCGACACCTTTTCATTATCCCGCCAGCGGATACGCCGATGATCTGGGCCTAGCGCAGATGAAAGAATCAGCATGATCGATGGCGTTCGCAATCTTGGTCGCCGCGGTATCGAGACCTTGTGGCGTGGCGGGGCCATTGGGCGTTTCTTCTGGCTGGTGCTGTCGTCCTCTGGTACCAGTTTCCGGCGTTTTCGACTCATCATCCGTGAAATTTATTTTTCCGGCGTGATGTCGCTCATCATCATCATGGTGTCTGGACTTTTTGTGGGCATGGTCCTCGGACTACAGGGATTCGAGACCCTGCAAAAATATGGTGCCGAGGAGACCATGGGGGTACTGGTTGCGCTTTCGCTGGTGCGCGAACTCGGCCCGGTGGTAACGGCCTTGTTGTTCGCCAGCCGCGCCGGCTCCGCGATCACGGCCGAAATCGGGTTAATGAAAGCAACCGAGCAATTGAAAGCGATGGACATGATGGCGATCGATCCGATCGCACGGGTCGTCGCGCCGCGTTTCTGGGCGGGTGTCATTTCAATGCCGCTTCTGGCGGCGCTGTTTTCCTCGATGGGCATCTTTGGCGGCTTCGTCGTCGGCGTTGCCCTGATAGACATCGATCCCGGCGTGTTCTGGAGCAATATGCAGGCGGCTGTGGATTTTCGGTACGATGTATTGAACGGCTTTGTAAAATCATTTGTGTTTGGCATTGCCGTATCGATTATTGCCACCTTTGAAGGATTCGACGCAGACCCAACTGCGGAAGGCGTGTCGCGGGCCACCACTCGCACCGTTGTGACCTCGGCGCTCACGGTGTTGCTGCTTGACCTGATTCTTACTGCATTCATGCTTAGAGGTGTTCACTGATGGATCGCAAAAAACATCGACCTGATGGTCGGCATATTCATGCTCCTGGGCATCACTGCCCTGCTGGTGCTTGCTTTGCGTGTTGGAAACCTTGGTTCGGAACGCGTGGCGGCGACCTTCTCCATTGAGGCGCGCTTTGAAAACATTGGCGGGCTGAAGCAGAAAGCGCCGGTCAAGAGCGCTGGTGTGCTGGTCGGGCGCGTCACCAACATTGTCTTTGACAACGACAAATTTCAGGCGTCGGTCACGCTGACACTCGACAAGCGCTACAAATTTCCAAAGGACACCAGCGCATCCATTCTTACCTCGGGCCTTCTGGGCGAAGTCTATATCGGCCTGGACGCAGGTGGCGACGACAAGATACTGGAAAATGGTGACCGGATCACGCTTACGCAGTCCGCGGTGGTTCTGGAGCGCCTGATCGGCCAGTTCATGTTCGGCAAAGCCGCGGAAGGCGCCAGCGACAAGCCTGCGGAAAAAAAGAAGTCTCCGTAAACCGGCTGCACTCAACCGCGTTATTTCAGCTCATTTAACTAAAAGCGATCGCCATGCAAAAGTATTTCACCAATCTGATCTTTCTCGCCGCAGCCGTCTGCGCGTTTGCCGTGCAGGCGCAGGAGGCTCCCGACGCGTTGGTGCGCAGAAGCACCAATGAAATTCTCGCGGCCATCAAGGCGGACAAGGACCTGCAGGCCGGCAACCAGCAGAAGATCGAAAAGCTCGCCGAGGAAAAGGTGCTGCCCTATTTCAATTTTGTCCGCATGACGCAATTGGCGGTCGGGCGCAACTGGCGCGATGCCACCGAGGCACAGAAGACATCGCTGATCGCCGAGTTCCGTACGCTGTTGGTACGTACCTACTCCACATCGCTCTCCCAGTATCGCGACCAGACGATTGAAGTGAAGCCGTTGAAAGTCGCGCCTGCAGACACCGATGTCGTGGTCAAGACACAGGTCAACCAACCGGGTGGTCAGCCCATTCCGATTGACTACAGCCTGGAGAAGACCAAGGACGGCTGGAAAGTGTTCGACGTGCTGATCGACGGCGTCTCACTCGTGACCAACTATCGCAGCTCGTTCAATACGGAGATCCAGAAGTCCGGGATCGATGGCCTGATCAAGTCACTTGTCGACCGCAACGCCAAGAACGCCGCCAAAAAGTGATCCTGGAGTCAATGGACACAATTCAGTCAAGTACTATCGTCGGCGAAGTCCTCAAGATCGAGGGCGCGCTCAATTTCGCCAGCATGCAGCGTCGGCTTGCCGAGTCGTCGGCCTATTCGCTGCAGCAATCGCTGCCGGACTGCCTCGCGATCGATTTCTCCAATGTCACGGAGATCGATTCGTCCGCGGTTGCGCTATTGCTGCATTGGCGGCGGGAGGCTGTTCGCCTTGGCAAAGCGCTGCGCTATATCCACCTGCCGCCCAATCTGCTCTCGCTGGCCGAGTTGTACGGCGTGGTTGAATTGATTCAGTGCCCGTCGCAGCAAAGCCCCTGCCCGCCCACCGCATGACTTCCAGACGCTAAGGGTTCCACCGCTTCAATGATTCCCGCGATCGACGTTCAAGGCGTTGAGAAGCGCTACGGGAATTTCACTGCGCTGGATGGAGTCTCGCTCAGCGTCGCACCCGGAGAGTTTTTCGCGTTGCTCGGCCCCAACGGCGCCGGCAAGACAACCCTCATTACGGCCCTTGCCGGGTTGACCCGGGTTAACGCCGGGCATCTGCGGGTAATGGGCTACGACGTGGTGGATCAGTACCGCGAGGCCCGGCGCGCGTTGGGCATTGTTCCGCAGGAACTGGTGTTTGATCCGTTTTTTTCCGTGCGGGAAACGCTGCGATTTCAAGCCGGTTATTTTGGGATTTCCCGCGGCGTGGCATTGGACGCCTGGATCGACGAATTGCTGGCCAAGTTGTCGCTTACCGACAAAGCCGACAACAACATGCGCCAGCTATCCGGCGGCATGAAGCGCCGCGTACTGGTGGCGCAGGCACTGGTGCACCGTCCGCCCGTCATTGTCCTCGATGAGCCCACCGCCGGCGTCGATGTGGAACTTCGCCAGACGTTATGGAGCTTCATTCGCGAACTGAATGCCCAAGGACATACCATACTGCTGACAACCCATTATCTGGAAGAGGCTCAGCAGCTGTGCACGCGAATCGCCATGCTCAAACTGGGCAAACTGGTGGCAATGGACACCACGCAGAACTTGCTGGATGCGTTTTCCGAGCGGGTCCTGCGCGTGAAACTCACCGGAGATTTGCCTTCGGCAATGGTGACCATGCGCGCCAAACAGGAGGGTGACTGGCACTTCTTTGCAATTCATGACTATGCGGAAGTCGAAGCCCGGCTCGCCCAACTGCGCGGTGCCGGGGCCCGCATCGTCAATCTGGAGGTGGCGGAACCCGACCTGGAAGAAGTCTTCGTCAAGTTGATGCATCGGT
>JANNGY010000199.1:0-2730 GCA_031404095.1 Betaproteobacteria bacterium
TGTCGGCGACCCTCGGCTGGGAGGCGATGGCGATCGCCGTGCCGGTGCGCTGTTTCACGCATGATCCCAGCATCAAATCGAGCCTGACGTTTTTGCGGCGTACGCCGTGGGCACGCCAGAAAGTGGAGGAATTGTACTTGCTGCATGCGCCACGCAATTGAACTCCTGGCGCCGCTTATGAATTACCAAACACAAGCACTGGCGAGGCTTCCGGGCCGAAATCGGCTGTTGAGGTCCGCCAAATGGCGATCCGCGCGCGGTGGTCGGCGGATTACATATTGCGGAACAGCGGCATGAACGACAGGCTCACCGTCAAGGTTTCCGGCCGGTTCTTCAGTTTAACAATGCCCTTGCCGGTATCGTCGCGCACGATGGCGGAAATCGCTTTTCAGGTTGACGATGGTGGCGCGGTGGATCTGCTTGAAGACCGCCGGGTCCAGCACATCGAGCAGTTCGCGCAGCGGCTTCCTCACCAGCGATTCGCCCTGCGCGGTCATCACCACCGTGTATTTGTTGTCTGACTGGAAATAGGCGACATCGTCGACCATGATCAGGCGCGTTTCCTTGCCCGCGCTGGCGGTGATCCATACCAGCGGCGGAGCAACAGTGGTGCGCGGCAGCGCGCTGCTCAATTGTTTTATCAGGGCCGCGAGCGCGTCGCTGTCGGGCTGGCCGGTTGCCGCGCGCGCCTGCAAGCGCTGCACGGTGCTGGCGAGCCGCTCGCGCGCGATCGGCTTCAACAGGTAGTCGACCGCGCCCTTGTCAAATGCATCGATGGCGTACTGGTTGTACGCGGTGACGAACACCACCTGGGTATTCGGGCTGGCCTCCGCCATGGCCGCAGCCACTTCGAGGCCGGTCAGGCCGGGCATGCGGATATCAAGGAACGCCACGTCCGGCTGATTGGCGGCGATGGCCTCGAGCGCGGCGCCACCGTCCTCGCAGGCGGCGACCACGTCCAGTTCGGGCCACACGTCGCGCAGCAATTCAACCAGCGCATCGCGCAGCAGCTCTTCATCTTCGGCGATCACGCACTTAGGCATTTTCGATTCCCTTCATTTTCGTCGCATCCTGCGCTTTGTTCGCGTCGGTTGGCACGGTTGCCGCGGTCGGCACAGTAATCGTCGCCGCGACGCCGCAGGGAAAATTGGCCACGATGGCAAAATTCGCCGCCGGTCCATAGGCCAGGCGCAATCGTTCGCGGACATTTTTCAGACCGATGCCGGTGCCGCCGCCTTCCGCGCTGAAGCCGCGGCCGTCGTCCGCGACCGTAACCGCCATGCCGGCCTCGGTCGTGCGTGCCAGGATCCAGACGGTGCCGCCGCCGGACTTGGGTTCCAGGCCGTGCTTGATGGCGTTTTCGACCAGCGTCTGTAGCATCATCGTTGGAAAGAGCACGCCTTTCAGCGAATCCGGCACATCGATCTGCAGCGCGAGGCGCGAGCCCATGCGGATCTTGAGTATCTCGAGATAGGCTCTCGCCCGTTCCAGTTCCTCTCCCAGCGTCGACAGCGAATCCTCGGTGCGCGGCAAGGAGTTGCGGAGGTACAGGATCAGGTTGCCGAGCATCTCGTCGGCGCGCGCCGGGTCACTACGCGTCAGGAGTTGCGCGCTGGCCAGCGTGTTATACAGAAAGTGCGGCTCGACCTGTGCGTGCAGCAGGCTGAGCCGGGCAACGGTGAGTTCCTTTTCGGTGACGGTCTGCTTGGCCGACTCCTGCTCGGTACGGCGGCGCTCGGCAACGCGGCGCATGATGGCGCGGCTGATGGCTTCCGCGTTCTCGAAGTTGGTCGCATCATCCACCGTCAGCCAGTCACCCCACGCCACGCCTTCCGGTTCGCAAATCAGCGTGACGCTGCCCGCGCCGTCGCCCGGGGTGACGGTCGCCAGCACGCTGTCGCGCTGGCTTTCGAACCAGCCATACATGGCGTGGCCAGGATTCTTGCCGTAGGGGTTGATGCGTTTCACCTTGGCGCGCACCTGCAGGCTGTCACGCGCGCTTTCAATTTCCTCGGACCGCGGCAATTCGCGAATGGTGGCGTCGATCAGGTTGAATGCCTCGCCGGCGTCGAACGGAATCTCGATCTGGCGGCGCTGGCGATTGGCCAGCGTGTCGGCATCGACGCGCCCAACGATCAGGCGCACCCGCCGCAGGTGCGAAATGGCGCGATTGACCTGCCAGGCGATGACCAGCAGCGCCGAAAGCACAAACGGCCATGACACCCCGCCACCCTTGTCGCCTCGCAACGTGAGCCAGATAATCAGCGCCAGCACGAATGCGAGTGTCCACGCGAAGACGATGCGGGCGATATACAGGAAGCTGGTTTTCATGGCGGGTCAGGACGTGGTGGAATTGGCTCGAACAATAGCAGGCCGACGCGGCAAAGTATTTCATGATCCGACGAAAGCGGGGGGCGCGCGACAAGGTACACGGTATCGGGTGCGAAATGGCGCAAAGCCGCGCGAAGTGTCTGGAGGTCTGCAGGCAATGGCGCGCCATACCAGGTGGTCAGGTGGCAATATTGTTCGCTTAGGTACCGTTCGCCCTGAGCTTGTCGAAGGGTCTGTGTGCGGTGAGACCCTTCGCACCAGGATGCGGTCGGCGCCTTGGCGCGTGACGATCGACTCCGGGATACCGGTTGCAGGATCGTCGATACGGCGCCGTAACACCTCGAGCACCTCCAACATCGCGCGAGTGCGCACCTCCTCGACCCACGTCGAGGTCAGCGT
>JANNGY010000200.1:0-8713 GCA_031404095.1 Betaproteobacteria bacterium
CCCTGGGCAACGGCTTCATGACTTTTGGCAGCTTTAACCACTCAAGAAAAATCAGCCGGTCGGTCATCGCGCTGTGGGCGAGTCTCCTCCGGGCCGTGCCCGGCTCCCGGATGTTGCTGGCAGGCCTGCCAAGGGAAGGCAAATACGGCACGCTAATCGACTGGTTCGCGCAGGAGGAAGTCACACCGGACCGGCTGAGTTTCCATGCTCGAAGCGACATGGACGCCTACCTGCGGCTGCATCACCAGGTGGACATGTGCCTGGATACCTTTCCGTACCACGGCGGCACCACCACCCTCCACGCGCTCTGGATGGGTGCGCCCACACTGACCTTGGCCGGCAGTACGCCGGCCGGCCGGACCGGGGCTGCGATTCTCAGCCACGCTGGCCTCGACGAGTTTGTTGCCCATGACGCGGAAGAATTCGTCCGGATGGGCGTATCTTGGGCAAGCAACGTCCCGGCGCTGGCTGATGTCAGGGCAGGAATGCGCGAGCGATTTGGCAAGTCCGCGATGGGGCAACCGGCATTGGTTGCCGAGGGATTGCATCGTGCGTTGCGCCTGATGTGGCAACGCTGGTGTGACAATCTTCCGCCGGTTGCGATTGATGTGGGGAATACACAGATTGACGCTGATACTCACCCACCGGAAAACCACAGGCAGTCCGTCGCTTAGTAAACAAGGAACGTAAATTTGGAGCCGAGAAGAAACGAACCCTGCCCTTGCGGCAGCGGAAAAAGGTACAAGCAATGTTGTGGACTTGAAACGCCCGCAGCGTATCAGCAGGCACCGCAATCCGCCGCAACAGCCGTGCCAGGCAGTGGCGCGCAGGGAGACGCACCCACCGCCACCGAAAAGGGGCAGGCGATCGTCCTTTTCAATGCCGGGCGTCATGGAGAATTGGAAAGCCTGGCGCGCCGCCTGATTCAACAGTATCCCGTTTCAGGTTTCGCCTGGAGAGTGCTGGGGATTTCTCTTCAGCTGCAAGGCAAGGAGGCGTTGGTCGCGTTGCAGAAAACCGCCCAGTTCCTGCCGGACGATGCCGGCGCACACGGCAATCTGGCGGCGACTCTCATCGACTGTGGCCATTTCGAAGAAGCAGCGGCGAGCTGCCGGCGGGCGCTGGCCATTGACCCGGATTACGCCGAAGCGCATTGCAACCTGGGCATTGCGTTGCAAGGTCTCCATCGGTTTGAAGCCGCCGGGGTAACAATGCCGACCTCGACGAGCCGCTGGTGCGCGCCCTGACGCGCGCGGCCGAGGAGCACCTGGCGATGAAGCTGCCGGGGCGAGCTGCCGCCGGGCGCTGGCGATCAATCCTGATTTCGCCGCGGCGCACGGCACCCTCGGTATGTCGCTGCGTGCCCAGGGACTTTTCGATGATGCTGCCGTGAGTTGTACGCGGGCGGTGGAATTGAATCCCGATTTCGCGGCGGCGCACTGTAACCTGGGCGCTGTCCTCATCGACCTGGGTCAGTTGGACGCTGCCGCGGCAAGCTGCCGCCGCGCGCTGGCAATTGACCCGGGCTACGCCGAAGCGCATTGCAACCTGGGCATTGTTTTGCAAGGTCTCGGTCAACTGTCCGACGCTGTCGCAAGCTATCGCCGTGCGCTGGCGGTCAATCCGGATTACGCCGAGGCGCACAACAACCTGGGCAATGCCCTGCAGGCCCTCGGGCAACTCGACGGCGCCCTGGCGAGTTATCGGCAAGCGCTGGCGGCCAGGCCCCACTACGCCGAGGCGCACAGCAATATGGGCAATGCCTTGAGAGACCTTGGGCAACTTGATGAAGCGGTCACGAGCTATCAGCAGGCGATCGCGAACAATGCCAATTTCGCCGAGGCTCACAACAACCTCGGCGCTTCGTTGCAAGCACTCGGGCGACTCGATGAGGCCGCGGCGTGTTGTCGCCGGGCGCTGGCAATCAAACCCCGCTACGCCGAGGCGCACAGCAACCTCGGAAATATCCTGCGAGACCAGGGGCAACTGGAGAATGCAGCGGCAAGCCTGCGCCAGGCACTGGCGATCAATCCTGATTTCGCGGAAGCGCACAGCAACCTGGGGTCGGTATACCGAAGCATGGGCAACTATCGCGACGCCCGGGCCAGCTACGTGAAAGCGCAGGGATTGGGCTTTGAAGGCGCCTGGGTACTTGATGCCCTGATGTTGCCGGCCATCATGGGAACGCGGCAGGAAATGCTGGAAAGCAGGGCCGATTTTGAACGAAATCTGGATCGCCTGACAATAAACGCCTTGGCGCAGCACGATCCCTTGCGGAACATTGGGGAGGCCAATTTCTATCTGGCCTACCACGCCTTGAACGACCGGGATCTGCAAATCAAAGTCGCGAAATACTATGTGCAGGCCTGCCCGTCATTGCTATATACCGCGCCCCACTGCCTTCAGCCAAAATCCATCGCGCGGGAAAACGTACGGATCGGCTTCTATTCCAAGTACCTGTATGAACATTCCGTTTCACTTTGCTACAGCGAGATCATCGAGTCCCTGGCGTTGAGAGGCCAGTTTGAAGTGGCCCTGATTTCCGATCGGCCCGTCGATCGGAAAACCTATCCGAAGTTTGCTGGAACGCGGGTGCAGGTGCCGCACAATCTTGATCGCGCACGGGAAATGATTGCTGCGCTGGGCTTGGATATCCTCGTGTACCTCGATATCGGCATGGAACCCCTGAGTTACTTCCTGGCGTACGGGCGATTGGCGCGCGTGCAATGTGTTCTCAGTGGTCACCCGGTGACGACGGGCATCACCAATATGGACTATTTCCTGTCGAATGCACTGATGGAACCTGCTGGTGCAGAAGCGCACTACAGCGAGAAATTGGCAATATTGCCGAGGCCGCTGTTCTTTTTTGCGCGGCCAACCATGCCCGCCAGGCTCAAGACGCGCGCTGAACTCGGATTGCCGGAAGGCCGGCACATTTACATGTGCCCGATGCGGCTGCAAAAGATGCACCCGGACTTCGATGAGGCGATCACCCGCACACTTCAGATCGATGGCAATGGCCTCGTCGTGTTGTTTGAAGACATTGAGCTTTCGGTCGGCAAGAAGCTGCTCGTCGAACGCTTTGAAAAGACGATACCCGCGGACATTCGGCAGCGCATCATCTTCTTGCCCTGGATGAAGGATCCGACGGATTTCATGAGCGCGATTGCGGCAGCCGATGTCATCCTCGATCCATTTCACTTTGGTATCGGTTCCACGGCGATGACGACCTTTGCGACCGGTACGCCACTGGTCACCAAGGCCGGAGAGTTCATGCGCGGCCGCGTTGGCATGTGCCTTTGCAATATGATGGATCTGCCGGAATGTATTGCCGACGATACCGAGACCTATGCACAGAAAGCCGTGCAAATTGCCGGCAATCAGGCGTTGCGGGACGGCATCATTGCAAAAATACGGAAAAACCGGCACGTCCTGTATGAAAACCTGCAACCTGCCGATGATTTGGCAACCTTCCTGCGCTCGGTTGCCAATGAACTGACGAAATAGCCATGACCAAACCGCGGGATATGCCTCCAATATATGTAACACAGCCGCTGCTCCCGCCGCTGGAAGATTTCTTGCCCTATCTGGAAAAAATATGGGACAGCAAGATCCTCACCAACTGCGGCCCCTTTCACCAGCAACTGGAGGTGGCGCTGTGTGACTACCTGGGGGTCAGGCACATCTCGTTGTTCACCAATGGCACCATCGCACTGGTGACCGCCTTGCAGGCACTGCGAATTACCGGCGAAGTCATCACCACACCGTATTCCTTTGTGGCCACCGCGCACTCGCTCCTGTGGAATGGCATCAAGCCTGTGTTTGTGGACATTGACCCGATGACACTCAATCTCGATCCCGACAAGATCGAGGCCGCCATTACATCGCATACCACCGCCCTCATGCCGGTGCACTGTTATGGGACTCCCTGCGATACCTCACGAATTCAAGCCATTGCCGACAAGCACGGGTTGAAGGTTATCTACGACGCGGCGCATGCCTTCGGCGTGCAACGCGATGGCGGCAGCGTACTCAACAACGGCGACCTGTCCGTGCTGAGCTTTCACGCCACCAAGCCGTTCAATACCTTTGAAGGCGGCGCCATTGTCTGCCCCGATGCCGACACCAAATTGCATATCGATCACCTGAAGAATTTTGGATTCGTCGATGAAGTAACCGTGGTCGATCCCGGCATCAATGGAAAGATGAGCGAAATCAATGCCGCCTTCGGCCTGTTGCAACTGAAGGGCATTGACGCATCCCTCAGTGCGCGCAAACACATAGACATGCGCTATCGCCAGGGCTTGTCCTCCGTCAAGGGTATTCACTGCATGCCCGCGGCCCCGGGGACAATTGCAAACTACGCCTACTTTCCCATTCTGGTGCAGCCGGCGTATCCGCTCAGCCGCGATGAGTTGTACCAAAAATTGCATGCGCACGGCATCTTTGCGCGACGCTACTTCTACCCGTTGATAAGCGATTTTCCGATGTATCACGCGATGCCCTCGGCGGCTCATGCAAACCTGCCGGTGGCGAGGAAGGTGGCGAGCGAGGTGATTTGCCTGCCGATCTATTCGGCCTTGTCCATTGAACAGGCCGATTCCATCATTGAGCTCATCATTTCGTGATGAAAACCGTGGCCGTCATGCAGCCGTATTTTTTTCCCTACATCGGCTATTTTCAATTGATTGCAGCGGTCGATCAGTTCATCGTTTACGACAACATCAAGTACACGAAGAAAGGCTGGATCAATCGCAATCGCTTGCTGAACCATGGCAAGGCGGAAATATTCTCGTTGCCGCTAAGGGCGGGTTCGGATGCGCTGGAAGTATGTGAACGGACGCTGGCGGCAGATTTCAACCGCGAAAAGTTGCTTGGCCAATTTAGCGGGGCCTATCGGCGGGCACCGTATTTCTCGCAGACTTTCCCCTTGGTGGAACAGGTTGTGCGGCATGATGAATCGAATCTCTTTCGTTACCTGCACAACGCCATTGTCACGACCTGCAAGCACCTGATGATTCCCACCGATATCGTGATTTCCTCGGCGCTCGACATTGACCATGACCTGAAGGGCGAGGACCGGGTGCTCGCCTTATGTGCAGCGGTCGACGCGACCAACTATGTCAACGCCATTGGCGGCGTGGAACTTTATTCGGCCGCAACGTTTCGGGAACGTGGCATCAAATTGAATTTCCTCCGGTCGAAACCATTCGAGTATGCGCAGTTCGGCGGCGAATTCGTGCCCTGGTTGTCCATTGTCGACGTGATGATGTTCAATTCCGCCGAGGTAGTGAAGTCACAATTGAACTCGGGTTATGAACTGATTGAAGCCGGACAGATACCGGTTAGTATTTCGGAAGTCGCGAAATGACCCGTTGATTTCCGGTTGTGCGCCGGCGCCAACAACAACGTGAAATATGTAGTGAGATCAGGAGAATTCCGTGGGCAAAAAGGAAATAGAACACCTGGAATCGATTAGTGCCTTTTATGAAAAAGGCGACTATATGGATGAGCTTATGATTGATCGGGAAATTGAGATCATCAGGCGTTATGCGACTGAGGGCAAAAGCGCGCTGGAAGTGGGCTGTGGAAGCGGTTCCTCCACGGAGAAGCTTTGCCGGCTATTCGCTGATCTCGAGGTGATTGAGCCGTCAAGCAAGAATGTCGCCTTATTGAGGAAAAGACTGCCTGAAGCCGTTTGCCACGAGGTCTTGCTGGAGAGTTTCTCGTCCGCGCGCAAGTATGACTTTATTTTCTTCCTCAACGTCATCGAACATGTCGAGGATCCGGTCGCCTCGCTGAAAATTCTCGCGGGCCTGGTCAAGCATGAGGGGCTGATTTTCATTTCCGCACCCAATTGCATGTCGCTGAACCGGCGCGCCGGCTACAAGATGGGGCTGTTGGAAGACTATGAAAAAATGGCGCCGAAGGACTATGCGGTCGGACACCGTCGCCTGTACACGGTGGCCATGCTGCAGGATCATTGCGATCAGGCGGGATTGAAAGTGCTGTCGATGAAGGGGATGTACCTGAAACCGCTGTCAGAGACCCAGATGATCGCCCTGGGGGACCCGGCGGTGCGGGCGTTCTACGCGCTTGGAGAGGATATTCCCGAATATTGCGCAAGTCTCCTGGCGATAGCGACCCGAAAATATTACTAGCGCGGAAACGCCTGGCAAGGTCGGGCACCTCCGTTTTGACAAAATCAGGAATGGCGGGTAAACGTGTTTCGATGGAAAAAGCGGGGGCTGATCTTCAAACCTCAACAGGTCGAGGGCAGGGCCTGGTTAAAAGAATTTGCGCAAGCGCCATCGGTGCTGATTTTCGATGAGTTTGTGCGCGTGTATTTTTCTTGCCGACCCATGCCGGATGAGCGCGGACAATATACAAGCTATTCGGCTTACGTCGACTTGAATCGGCGCGATCTGTTTGAAATCGTCAATATCGCCGAAGCCCCAATCCTGGCATTGGGCGAACTGGGAACGTTTGATGAGTTTGGAACCTACCCGGTATCCGTAATACGAAGCGGGAACGACGTCCTTGCCTTCTATGGTGGCTGGACAAGATGTGAATCAGTCCCCTTTACCGTGGCCATCGGCTCCGCTGTCAGCCGCGACAACGGAGAAAGCTTTGCCAAGCTTGGACCCGGTCCTCTTTTGACTTGCAACATCAATGACCCGTTTGTACTCAGCGGGCCAAAGATCCGCAGATTCAATGATCGCTGGTACTTGTGGTATGTCGCCGGCACGGAATGGCTGAAAAATGACGGCAAGCCGGAGGCGGTCTACAAGATTCGCATGGCATCCTCCGGCGACGGCATGAACTGGGCACGGGATGGCAGGAATCTTATCGACAACAAACTGGAGGAAAACGAATGCCAGGCGAGCCCGGACGTTTTCTTCAAGAACAACAGATACCACATGTTCTTCTGCTACAAGTACAGCCTTGATTTCAGAAACAATGAAAGAGGCTATCGCATCGGTTATGCGGTCTCGGATGACATGACGAACTGGAGGCGGGACGATACCAAAGCGGGCATCGATATCTCCGCCGAAGGGTGGGACGATCAATCCATTTCCTACCCGCACGTGTTTGAGCTCGATGGAGATACTTACATGCTCTACCTCGGAAACGCGGTCGGCCGGTATGGATTCGGCTTGGCGCAACTGGAAGGTCAATTGACATGACCTTAACTCCGGCACGGCCATGAACTGGAAGAAGCTGGGGAAAATCTTCGACCCGACCGAGCATAGACTCGCGAATAACTGCCGGGAATTCGCGCAATCGCCGCAGGCGCTGGTGTTCGATGATTTCGTCAGGATCTATTTCTCGACCCGGGAAAAAGACGCGACAGGAAAGTACCTGAGTCACATTTCATTTGTCGATATGGACAAGGCATTCAAGCAAGTGATCGGGGTATCCCGCCATGCCGTCATCAGCCTGGGGGAGCTGGGCTGCTTTGACGAGCACGGCATCTTTCCAATGAACGTCTGCAGGGTCGATGACAAGATTCTCGCCTACACCACGGGCTGGAACAGGAAGGTGTCGGTATCCACCGATGCGTCCATCGGCCTGGCCTTGAGTGGCGACGATGGCCGTACCTTCAGGAAATTCGGCAAAGGTCCGGTGTTGACGCCTTCGCTGAATGAACCCTTCCTGGTCGGCGACGCCTTTGTTGCCGTCTTCGGCGGCACCTTTCACATGTGGTACGTCTTTGGCACGAAGTGGGCGCGGCCTGCGCCGGATGGCGCGCCTGAGCGCGTCTACAAAATTGCCCACGCCACGTCCAGCGAGGGCATTTCATGGGTCAAGGAAGGCAGGCTGCTCATCACTGACAAACTGGATGCTGATGAATGCCAGGCGCTACCCACGGTGATTCACCTGCATGGCAGGTACCATATGTTCTTTTGCTATCGGCATGCGACAGATTTCAGGCGAAACCGGAACAGAGGCTATCGAATCGGTTATGCCTGGTCTGATGATCTGGTTGACTGGACCCGGGATGATGACAACGCCGGTATCGATGTGACTGACGGCAGTTGGGACTCGGACATGCTGTGCTATCCGCACGTTTTCCGGATGGATGGTGAAGTCTATTTGTTGTACAACGGCAATGAGTTCGGCCGTTTTGGTTTCGGCCTGGCGAAACTGGAAATGTGAATGCGGTGCACACAGTGGAGGACAGCAAGATGAATATCAAGGGACGGTTGCTGACGTTGAGGGCCATCGAAGAAAGAGATCTTGAACTGCTGCACAAGTGGGCGAATGATCCGGTTACCCAGGATGGGATAGGCGAACTGCACTTTCCAAGCTCCATGGATTTCCACGCCTCATGGTTTCAGAACCTCAAGCACGACCGGCTCAACCAGAGGTTTGTCGTCGACGTGCCGGAGATCGGGATCATTGGCATCTCCAGCATCGTCAACATTGACTGGCGCAATAGCCATGCATGGCATGGCCTGGTCCTGGGGGAGTCCCAATATCGGGGCAAGGGCTATGGTGTCGACGCGATCATGGCAACGATGCGTTACGCGTTCGAGGAAATGAATCTTGAGCGGCTCGACGGGTCGATGATTGAATACAACGAGCAGTCAATCGCCACCTACTGCGGAAAGAAATTGGGCTGGAAGGAGGAGGGAAGAAAAAAGAATTACTTCTTCCGCAAGGGCAGATACTGGGACCAGATTATCGTGGGCGTGACCAGACAGGATTA
>JANNGY010000201.1:0-16095 GCA_031404095.1 Betaproteobacteria bacterium
GGCCAGCAGGACCATTTCCGGATACGACACCCAATAGGGCGCGGGGATGATCACTTCGTCACCCGGCGACAAGGTTGCCATGAAGGCGTTGTACAACACCTGCTTGCCGCCGGTGCCGACGGTGATTTGCTTCGTGGTGTACGTCAGGCCATTTTCGCGCTTGAATTTGGCGACAACCGCCTCTTTCAGCTTGGGTGTGCCATCGACGGCGGTGTACTTGGTGTCGCCGGCCCGAATGGCTTTGATGGCGGCTTCCTTGATGTTGTCCGGTGTGTCGAAATCCGGTTCGCCAAAGGACAGCGCGATCACACTGCGGCCTTGCGCTTTCAACGCGGCGGCTTTGGTGGAAACGGCAATGGTGGCTGAGGGTTTGACGCGGGCTAGTCGGTCAGCGAGAAAAGACATGTGGAATCCCAAGGTTCAACCGCGTTTATTGCGGTGCACCAAGATTATACGACGACTCGAAACCCGCTGAATGGCAAGGGGCGCCACACCCCCGTGTGGCATAATTTGTCCTCGGAAATTTCAGAAACAACATGCGCATTCTCCTCTCGAACGACGACGGCTATTTTGCCCCCGGGCTGGCCGCGCTGCATCAGGCCCTATCCCCGTTTGCCGACATTACCGTGGTTGCCCCGGAACGCGACAAGAGCGGTGCATCCAATTCACTGACGCTCGACCGGCCGCTCAGCGTGCGGCGGGCGCCGAATGGTTTCTATTTCATCAACGGCACGCCCACCGACTGCGTACACATGGCGGTCACCGGCATCCTCGATTTCGTCCCGGACATGGTGGTTTCCGGCATCAATTCCGGCTCCAACATGGGTGACGACACGATCTATTCCGGGACCGTGGCCGCCGCGACCGAGGGCTTCCTGCTGGGCGTGCCGTCGATCGCCATTTCGCTGGCGGGACACGAGGCCAAACACTACGAGACCGCCGCGCGCATCGGTGCCGAACTGATCCAGCGCCATCACCGCGTGGCGCTCAAGCCACCGGTGCTGTTGAATGTGAACGTGCCGGATGTGCCTTATGAGCAATTGGCGGGTTACGAGATCACCCGCCTTGGCAAGCGCCACAAGGCCGAGCCGGTGGTCAAGGCCACCAATCCGCGTGGAGAGGTTGTGTACTGGATTGGCGCCGCCGGCGCCGTGGCGGATGCCGGCCCGGGCACCGATTTTCATGCGACCGAACATGGGCGGGTGTCGGTGACGCCCTTGCAGGTGGATCTCACCAATTATCAGCAAATGAAATATGCCGCCGAATGGGTCATCTCGTGAGCAATCCGGTGTCCAGCAGCACGGGCAGGTTCCAGGGTTCCGGCATGACGTCGGATCGAACTCGCGTACGCATGATCGAGGCGTTGCGCAAGGGCGGGGTAAAGAATGAGCGGGTGCTGAACGTGATGGCGGAAGTACCGCGGCACGTGTTTGTCGAGGAAGCCCTGCAGGAGCGCGCCTATGAAGTCGACAAAGCGCTGCCGATCGGCCATGGCCAGACCATCTCCACGCCGGAGATTGTGGCGATCATGACCGAGTTGCTTTGTGAGAACGGCATTCCCAGGAAAGTGCTGGAGATCGGCACCGGGTGCGGCTACCAGACGGCGGTTCTCGGCAAACTGGCCAAAGAGGTGTACACCGTTGAGCGCATTGCGCCGTTGATGGACAAGGCGCGGCGCACGCTGCGCGATTTGCGGTATTTCAATATCATCTTCAAGCACGCCGATGGTCACTTCGGCTACCCGGAGGGCGGCCCGTACGACGCCATCCTGATGACCGCCGCCGCCACCTACGTGCCGGAGGAACTCAAGCAGCAGATGGCGGTGGGAGCGCGCATGGTGCTGCCGGTGGGGCGCGATGCCGAATCGCAGAAGCTCTATGTCATCGACCGGACGGCCGATGGTTTTACTGAAAAAGTGGTGCACGATGTCCGCTTCGTTCCGCTGGTGCCGGGCATCGCATGAAAAAGGATTCCATGGGTATCAACGAGGTTCTTTCCCGCAATACCGTACTGCTGATCCTGATGGCGACGCTAGCCGCTTGTTCATCCAGCCGGCCGGCGCCGGTCAGCGATGCGCGGCCGGCCCCCCGGCCGGTTGTCGCGGCTCCCACCCCACCGGCGCCACCTTCGCCGGCTGCCGCCAAGCCGGTTGACGCTGAAAAACTCCATGTCATCCAGAAAGGTGACACGCTGATCAGCATTGCCTTGCAGAATGGGCTGGATTACCGGGAACTGGCGGCCTGGAACAACATCGAAAATCCAAACGTCATCAAGCTGGGTGAAACGCTTCGTCTTACCGCGCCCGGCGCGCCAGTGATCACTGCCGGTTCCGCGCCGCAACCGAAGCCGGGAGAGCCGGTCACGTCACCCTTGGTCACCACACCGATGCCGACGGTGCCGTCGCCGATTGCCAATACGGACAAGTTCAAAACTGAGCCCAAGGCGACCAAGGTGCCGTACAACGATGCCACGTATGCCAAGCTGTCCGCTGAAGCGGCCGCCAGCACGGCGGTTGCGCCGGGAGGACCGACAGCAGGCAGTGTGGGCGCAGTTGCGGCTGCAACCGGTGTCGCGCCGTCGCCTGCCACCGGTGCCGCACCGGTGCCGGCGTCCGGAAATGAAGATGTCGACTGGGCCTGGCCGATCCAGCCACAGCCCAAGGGCAAGATCATCGCCAATTTCACCGACGCCAACAAAGGCATCGATATCAGCGGCGCAAAGAATACGCCGGTGCTTGCCTCGGCTGCCGGCAAAGTGGTGTACAGCGGCGCCGGACTGCGTGGCTACGGCCGCCTGGTCATCATTAAGCACAACAACACCTGGCTCTCGGCATACGCCCATAACGAAAAGATACTGGTCGCAGAAGGGGAAGCCGTGAAGAAGGGCCAGAAGATCGCCGAAATGGGAAACAGCGACGCCGATCAGGTGAAGCTGCACTTCGAGATTCGCAAACAGGGCAAGCCGGTGGATCCGGCGAAGTTGTTGCCGAACTAGGTTTGCTTTTTTGATTGCGCTTCCTGTTTCGCCAATGCCGAGAATTCCAGCTCGGTCATCCTCACCAACTGCCACTCCGGCATGACGGTCGCCCCCAACGACTGGTAGAACTGGATCGACGGTTCATTCCAGTCCAGCACCCGCCACTCGAATCGGCCGCAATCGCGAGCCTTCGCCAGCCCCGCGAGGTGTATCAACAGCGCTTTGCCGTAGCCCTTGCCGCGCACGGCGGGAATGACAAACAAGTCCTCAAGATACAGTCCCGGCTTGCATAGAAACGTGGAAAACGTCGTGAAGTAAAGCGCAAAGCCGATTGGTTGGCCATTCTCCTCGGCGATCACACATTCGCACGATGGCTTCGCGCCGAACAGGGCGTCGTGCATCATTGCCGCGCTGCCGGTGATCATGTCTTCCAGTTTTTCATACACGGCGAGTTGCCGGATGAGATCCATGATCGTGGCGATGTCGTTTGGTGTGGCGGGGCGGATGTTGAATTTTTCGACGGCGTTCAAAATTTGTTCTTCCATTCGCGGATGACGGCAAAGACTTCGTTGTCTGCCTTTAGCAGGTGGCCGGCACGTTTTTCGGCGGTGGCGATCACGGCGGCGGCATCCCAGCGCAAAAAGGGATTGGTGGCAAGTTCCAGCGCGATAGTGGAGGGCACGGTCGGTTCATTGCGCTGCCGCTTGGCCGCGCAAAACGCCTTGCGCAGTTTCAGGTCGGCGTTGTCGGGTTCGACGGCTTCGGCGAACTTGATGTTGGCCATGGTGTATTCGTGCGCGCAAAAGACCTTGGTGTGCCCGGGCAAACGCTTCAGCTTGGCAAGGGAATCGGTCATCTGCGCGGCCGTGCCTTCAAACAGGCGCCCGCAGCCGCAGGCAAACAGCGTGTCGCCGCAGAACAGCAGGTCGTGGCCCAGGTAGGCAATATGTCCTGCCGTATGGCCGGGCACATCGATCACCTCGAATTCAAGTGCCAGTTCAGGCAAAGAAATGCGGTCGCCGCCGGAAAGTGCACGGGTGCGCGCCGGGATGCGCTCGCTCGCCGGACCATAAACTGGAATCTTGCCGCGTATGTCAAGCGAATCCAGAATTTCCTCGACGCCACCCACGTGGTCCGGATGGTGGTGGGTGCAGAGAATGGCTGTCAGCGCGAGACCGTTGGCAGCAAGAAAATCGAGGACAGGCTCGGCATCGCCGGGGTCAACCGCCGCGGCATAACATCCGTCGTGGATAACCCACAGGTAGTTGTCGGAAAAGGCCCGTACCGGGTGAACGTGCAACATGGAAATTCGCGGAGTTTCGATTAGAATAAATACATGGTCAAATCTGGTTTGAACTCAAGTCTACACGACTGGTTTCTCTCGCCGCTCGGCGAGTATCTGCTGGCGCGCGAGCGCGCCTGGCTGGATCAGGTCGTGCCGGATATCTTTGGTTTCCACGCGGTACAACTCGGGTTGCCCCAATTTGATCTGCTGTGTGAATCGAGAATTGCCCATCGCGTGACGGTCAGTGCCGATGGCAATGCGGCGTCGGGCGCGGGCGTTGCGGCGCAATGGCATGAACTGCCGTTTGACACGCAGAGCGTTGACTTGTGCCTGCTTCCCCACGTGCTGGAATTCTCGAACAACCCGCACGAGGTGTTGCGCGAAATTGATCGTGTCGTACGCCCGGAAGGCCGCATTGTCATTCTTGGATTCAATCCCTGGAGCCTGTTCGGTACGCGTCGGCTGCTGTCTTCCAAGGGCTATCCCTGGCAGGGCCAATTCGTGTCGCTGGTGCGCATGAAAGACTGGCTGCAATTGCTGGGATTTGAACCATCTGCGGGCAGCCTGGCTTGCTACATCCCGCCTTGTGAAAGCCCGGTATGGCAGAAACGCTGGGGTTTCATGGAGGCCGCCGGTGATCGCTGGTGGGGTGTGGGCGGCGGCGTCTACATGCTGGAAGCGATCAAGCGGGTTCAGGGCATGCGCCTCATCGCGCCGGCATGGAGCGACCAGAGAGTCAGGGAACGAAAATTTGCCACGGCGGCCAAGCGGGAAGGGTCAACGCTGGCTGATGCGTCTCCCGCGGCGACACACCTGCGCCTGGTTAAATGACGGCCCGTCAGGCGGGCGTGACGATCTATACCGATGGCGCCTGCAAAGGCAATCCGGGAGTAGGCGGCTGGGGCGCGCTGCTGCAATTTGGCGCCATCGAGAAAGAACTGTTCGGCGGTGAGCCCAACACCACCAACAATCGCATGGAAATGATGGCGGTGATTGAAGCGCTGCGGGCCCTCACGCGGACCTGCGATGCCGTCGTCTACACCGATTCCGTGTACGTGCAAAAGGGCATCAGCGAGTGGATCCACGGCTGGAAACGCAACGGCTGGAAGACCGCCGACAAGAATGCCGACCTGTGGGTGATCCTCGATGATCTCGCGCGCCAGCACCATGTCGACTGGCGCTGGGTGAAAGGGCACGCCGGCCATCCCGAAAACGAACGCGCCGACCAGCTCGCCAATCGCGGCGTCGATGCGGTGCTGGCAGGCATACTGGGGAAGGTATGACACGGCAAGTCATTCTTGATACCGAAACGACCGGCCTCGATCCCGCGCAGGGACACCGGATCATCGAAATCGCCTGCGTGGAAATGATCAATCGCCGCCTCACGCACAACAATTTTTACAAGCGTATTCACCCGGAACGCGAAATCGATTCCGGCGCGACCCAGGTACACGGCATTACCCTGGAAGACCTGGAACACGAGCCCAGGTTTGCCGAGATCGCAGCCGAATTTCTGGCCTATGCCAACGGCGCCGAGTTGATCATTCACAATGCGCCGTTCGACGTCGGATTCCTGAATGCCGAACTGGCACGATTGAAAATGCCGCCCATTACCGAGACCTGCTCGGTGACCGATACGCTGGCGATGGCGCGCGACCTGCATCCGGGGAAAAAGAATTCACTCGACGCGCTCTGTGACCGCTATCAGGTCGATAACAGCGCACGCACCCTGCACGGCGCCTTGCTGGATGCCGAATTGTTATCGGATGTGTACATCGCCATGACCCGCGGTCAAGATAGTCTCGCCATCGGCATTGAAGCAGTGCAGGGTGGTAACTCGGGGAAGGGCGGTTCGGGCCAATTGGCCGGGTTCGAGCGGCCACCGGCATTGAAAGTGGTGAGGGCGGATGCGGAGGAATTGCGCCTGCATGCCGAGCAAGTCGAGCGCATCAACAAGGCCAGTGGCGGCAAGGCGGTTTGGTCGCTGCTCGAGGAGACGTGAGAGGCGTTGTTCTCGAATGAATGGCAAGTCAGTCGGTTCGCGACCACATCTGGCGGATTGATCAAAGCGATCGTGTCCGTTCCGGCAAGCTGCGCCGTGCCTTGAGAAAAGCGGGAGCCGGAAACCAGCCTGGACCAGGTGGCGCGAGTTCCGATCACGGCGACCCATGTTATAATTCTGCGGATTTCGCAGTGCGCGTCTCTGCGTTCTCCCACTCGCTCAACCCCTTTGAAAAACATGAAAAAAATTGCCCTCTCGCTGATTATTAGCGCCGTTCCACTGTTTGCCTTCGCGCAAGCCCCGGCCGCAGCCGTCAAGGGCGATGCTGCGGCCGGCAAGGGCAAGGCCGTTGCGGTCTGCTCAGGTTGTCACGGCGTTCCCGGAATTCGCACCGCCTACCCGGAGGTCTATAACGTACCGCGCCTTGGCGGGCAGAATGCGGATTACCTCGCATCGGCGCTGCGCGCCTATCGCGCCGGAGACCGTTATAACCAGACCATGAAGGGCCTCGCGACCGCGTTGACAGAAAAAGAAATCGTCGATATCGCAGCCTATTACGGCCAGAAATAATCGGCTAAAGACAGAGAGTCAGACATGAAAATCAAGAAAATTATTTTCGCAATGGGTCTGTGCCTGCCGTTGTCGGCCATGGCCGGCGGCAATGCCGAAGCCGGTGCGAAAAAGTCAGAGACCTGCAAAGCGTGTCACGGCGAAGCTGGCGCCAAACCGATACAGCCAGACTATCCGGTACTGGCCGGCCAGCATGAAGATTACCTGGTCGCGGCGCTCAACCAGTACAAGTCCGGCAAGCGCAAGAACGCATCGATGAATGGCTTTGCCGCCGCATTGAAGCCGGAGGATATCCGTGACCTGGCGGCTTATTTTTCGTCGCAGAAATCCGATCTGAAGACGAAATACTGATCGTCAGATTGACCCGATAAAAAAGCCCGCTGATGCGGGCTTTTTTTGTAGTGGCGCTTTGAGCCGAGAGTAGGGTGCGCACCGCACACGCGCTGTCATTCATCGTGGGCGCTGCCGCGGAACTTGATCAAGCCGCGTGCGCGATGCGCACCCTACGCCTGGCAGTTTGTTGAAATGCTCAATATTTATTTCATGGGAGCCGATAGCGAAGCACTTCTCCCTTTGTAAAGGGAGATTGAGAGGGATTTGCAGCGGTTGTGACGCGATGACGACCGAAAATCCTCCTTACCCTTGCAGGGCGCACATTCCGCTACATCGGAATGCCGTTCAGCAGGCGCCAAGCATGCTTCGCGAAACCCCTGCTTCACCCTCCTTTAAAAAGGAGGAAGTGCCCGGCGGTGCCACTGCAAGAAACAAACATTTCGAAATTCAACAAACTGCTCGGGAAAAGCGGCAAACTCGAAATCCGCTTCAACTACCAAGTTTTCGTTTTAGGCATGAGAGGTAAATCCCCGCATCCGGCGCACTTCGATTGCGCTGCGCCTGCCAGATCATCTCGCCCAGGCAATCCATCATCTCGTGCTCGGCGTCCAAGGCTGATCCCATCTTTGTGCTCAACGCCTGGAAAGTTCCAAGCACGCCGGCAGGTTGATTGATTGAAACCTGTTCGCGGATGGCAATATGCATGCCGAGATGCAGAAACGGATTGGTTTCGCCGAACTCGGGCGGATAGTCGCGATCGCGGTAATTTTCGAGGTAGCGATCGCGGTCGCCGAGCATCGCGTGATATTCCGGATGCAGCGCGATCACCTCCACCGCGATCGTCTCCATCGCCGACAACGGCTCATCGGCGCGAAACTTGCGCCAGGCGTCGAACAGGAAATCGCGCGCCTGATCGCGCGAGGGATTAAACATGGCGTGGTATCCCGTTCATTCGACGAAATTCACCTTGTCCCTGAATCCACAAAGATCGAACACGGCGCACTGACCACACTTTGGCCTGCGAGCGATGCAGGTGTAGCGGCCGTGCAATATCAGCCAATGGTGCGCATGCAAGGCAAATTCTGCGGGTACGATGCGCAACAGTTTCTGCTCGACGGCGAGGACGTCCTTGCCCGGCGCCAGTCCCATTCGATTGCTGATACGAAAAATGTGCGTGTCGACGGCCATTGTCGGCTCGCCGAACGCCACGTTCAGCACCACGTTGGCGGTCTTTCGGCCAACGCCCGGAAGCGCCTCGAGCGCCTCACGCGAAGACGGCACTTCACCATCGTGCTGCTCGATCAGCATCCGGCAGGTGCCGATGACATTTTTGGCCTTGGTGCGAAACAGGCCGATGGTCTGGATGTAAGGAATGAGTCCCGTTTCGCCGAGCGCCAGAATATCTCTTGGCGTGTTGGCGACCGGAAACAGTTTGTCGGTCGCGATGTTGACGCTCTTGTCTGTGGCCTGTGCGGACAGGATTACCGCGACCAGCAACTCAAAGGGCGACGCGTATTCGAGGTCAGAGCGGGGATGCGGTCTGGCTTCCTGCATGCGCCGGAAAAATTCATGGCGTTCAACGGGTTTCATCGGGCGGGACAGGGAACTCATCGCGGTCCCGCCGGGGCGGTTAGCGCGGCCCGTTCACGTTCGGCTAACTGCGCCTCGCGTTCCTGGCGATCGCGTTGAATGCGATGAACGTGAGTCTCATGTCGTTCGCGGGCGATGGATTTATTCATCATCATGGGATACCGGGCGTTCGTCTCCATACGAATGCAATCGACCGGGCACGGCGCAATGCACAATTCGCAACCCGTGCAAAGATGATCGATGACGGTATGCATGAACTTGCTGGCGCCGACGATGGCATCGGTCGGGCAGGGGGCCAGGCATTTGGCGCAACCGATGCAGGTAGCGGCATCAATCACCGCAATGCGGTGCGGGAAGTGAAGCCCGCGGCTGGCATCGAGCGGCAGCGGCGGGCGCGACAGCAACGCGGCGACCGCCGCAATGCCGGCATCGCCGCCGGGCGGGCACCGGTTGATTTGTGCCTCTCCCGCCGCGATGGCCTCGGCGTAGGGCATGCAGCCCTGGTAGCCGCACTGTGTGCATTGCGTTTGCGGGAGCAGCGCATCGATTTGCCGCGCGAGTGGTTCCATTGCCGCCGCCGGATCAACAGGAGAACAACATCGCATCGAGATCGCGATGCGGCCGGTTGAGTGCACGGGCAATCGCCGCGTGTGTTACCTGCCCACCATGAATCTGCAGTCCCGCCGCCAGGCCGGCGTCGTCTCGCAGGGCGCTTGCCAGACCCTTCCCGGCCAGCGCGGTCACGTGCGGCAGCACGGCCGCCGAAAGCGCGAGGCTGGCCGAACGTGGCACAGCGGCCGGCATATTCGCGACGCAATAGTGGATGACGCCCTCGTCGATGTAGGTCGGCGCGGAATGGGAGGTGGGATGCGAGGTCTCGGCCACGCCGCCGCCATCGATGCAAATCTCGATCAGGACCGCACCGGGACCATGGCTCGCGGTGATCGCCCTCACGTCATCCCGGCTGATCAGCTTGGGGGTGACGGCACCCGCAACGTTGACCGCGCCAATGACCACATCGGCACCGCGCGTCGCGGCGGCCAGGGTCGCCGGTTGCATGGCCATGGTGCGCGCGCTCGAGCCTAGCCGGTGCGCGAGGGCCGCCAGGCGCGGCCCCACCCTTGAAATCACGCTGACATCCGCACCCAACGCAATGGCGGTCTTCGCCGCTGCGGCACCCGCGCTGCCGCCGCCGATGATGACAATACGCGCGTCGCCGATTGCCACGCCGCGGCCGCCGTGGGAAGTCATCAGCAGGTTGGCGGCAATCGGGATGGCCAGTTCGCCGGCGATCACCGACATCGGCGCCAGGATGGCGAGTCGTTTCGACGCATCCTCGACCGTTTCAAAGGCAATGCCGGTGATGCGCCGGGCCAGCAGTTCATGGGCCATGAACGCATCGCCGGCAAGATGCAGGAAGGAGAACAGCGTGCCGCCCGGATTGAGCAATTGCCACTCGTCGGTCTGGATCTCCTTGACCTTGACCACCAGCTCGGCATCGAACGCTTTGACGGCGCCGCTGACGATTTCGGCCCCTGCATCAGCATAGTCGGTGTCGGCAAAGCCCGCGCCGGCGCCGGCGCCTTGTTCAACCCGCAGCGAATGGCTTTCCTCCACCAGTTTGGAAACGGCATCGGGTGTCAGTGCGACGCGTCGCTCGCCGTCCTTGATTTCCCTGGGCAGGCCGATGATCATCCGCGCATCCGCTGCATGGTCATACCGGCGCCAGTGCCCGTACCGAATCACGGATCAGGTTGGGTCCGTGGTAAATGAAACCGGTATAGAGCTGCACCAGCGAGGCGCCGGCATTCATTTTTCCTTTCGCATCCGCAGCCGACATGATGCCGCCGACACCGATCACCGGGATATTGCCTTTCAGTGCCTTGACAAGTTCGCGCAGCACTTCCGTGGACGGCGAGAACAACGGCCTGCCCGACAGGCCACCGGTCTCTTTTGCCAGGGGATGGTCGCGTACCGCATCGCGCGAGATGGTGGTGTTGGTGGCAATGATGCCTTCAAAATGATTTTCGAGCGTCAGGGCGGCGATTTCGCGAATCGCCTTCAGGTCGAGGTCCGGGGCAATTTTCAGGACCAGCGGCACCTGCCGTTTATGTTTCCGGGCAAGCCGCGCCTGCTCTGCCTTCAGGGTTGCCAACAGTTCCTGCAAAAGCCTGGCAGCCTGCAAATCGCGCAACCCTTGGGTATTGGGCGAAGAAATATTTACCGTCACGTAACTTGCAAAGGGATATACGCCCGCCAGGCAGGTGACATAGTCTTCGACAGCGCGCTCTATCGGCGTATCGAAATTCTTGCCGATATTGAGTCCAAGCACGCCCTTGAATCTGGCGCGCTTCACGTTGGCAATGAAGGCATCGAGGCCCTGGTTATTAAAGCCGAGGCGATTGATGAGCGCTTCATGTTCCGGCAGGCGAAACATGCGCGGCTTGGGATTGCCCGGCTGCGGACGCGGCGTCACCGTGCCGACTTCGATGAATCCGAAGCCCAGCGCCGCCAGTGCGTCGATATATTCGCCATTCTTGTCGAGGCCCGCGGCGAGCCCGACCGGATTGTCGAAGCGCAGGCCCATCACGTCGCGAGGAGCGGAATGGCACGAGCCGACCAGTCGTGACAAACCGAGCTTATGGAGCTTGCCGAGCGAGTGCAAGGCGACGTCGTGAGCCACCTCGGGGTCGAGTGCGAACAGTGCGGCGCGAGCGAGGGGATATAACACAAGTGCCTGACGTGGAATGGGAAATTGAAGATTGAGCGGACATTTTATCGTACCGCCACCGTCCAGCCACCATGGCGCCGCGGCGCCGCGGGTCGGCGCGCGTCACGGCTGCCGGAAATTACCAAATTGTTAATGGCCACGTCCGAGGTAGACTAACTTATCGCCATGGGGCAGAATTCCAGGCAGACCACCTTCTCCAGCCAATGCCGCCATTGACAAAAGATACCCTGCTATTTTCCGCTGTACGATCTGTCGATTCGGCGCTTATTTCCGTGCCACTCGACAGCTCGCAGCATGCTGCGGTCGCCGACCGCGTTCGCCGGCAGCAGGCTGCGCTCTTTGAGGTCATGAAGAGCGGTGTGCTGGGGCAGGACCTGGAGACGGTCTGTAAAAAAATGACCGAGCTGACGGCGTCCACATTGGGCGTGCAGCGGGCTTCGATCTGGCGCCTGTCGGCAGATGGCGCCGAACTCGAGCTCGCAGACCTGTTTGAATCCGCCGATCGCAGTCACGTCACCGGTATGAGCCTGCAGGCGGTCCGCTATCCCGCCTATTTCGAGGCGCTCAGGTCGAGTCGAACCCTCAGCGCCACGGACGCCATGCGCGACCCGCGCACCCGCGAATTTGGCATTGACTATTTGCAGCCGTTGCGAATCCAGTCCATGCTCGATGCGACGATCTGGCGCGCCGGCGAAAGTTACGGGGTGGTTTGTATCGAGTCCGTCAATGAACGCCGCGCCTGGACGCCGGACGAGCAGCAATTTGCCGGCTCCATCGCGGATCTGGTGATGCAGGCCATCGAAAACGACGAGCGGCGCAGTGTGCAAAGCCAGCTTTCCGCCTGGGAAGAGCGGTTTTCGCAGGTGTTTCGCCTGAGCCCGGACTGGATGGTCGTCACCCGGCTCAGGGACGGCATCGTGCTGGAGGTCAATGCGAGCTTCGAGAGCCAGTCCGGTTACGCTGCGGGCGACGTCGTCGGCCGCACCACCCTCGAATTTGGCCTATGGGCGGTACCCGAACAGCGTGACGCGTGGTTGGCGCGAAGCGACGGGACCGGCGGGGTGCGCGGCGTCGAAGCCGACTTCCGCCTCAGGTCGGGCGATATCCGCACTTTTCAGATCTCCACCGAGCGCATCACCATTGACGGCGACGTCTGCCTGATTTCCATCTGCCGCGACGTGACGGAATACAAACGTCATGAACGCCTCATTTTCGACATCGCCCAGGGTGTGGCCGCCGCCACCGGCGAGACTTTCTTTCGCTCACTGGTCGAACGGCTATTGCAGGCACTGGACGCTGACATGGCCTTTATCGGCGAGTTGGCCGACGACGACCGGACACAGATTCGAACCATCGCGGTACAGCAGCGGAGCGGGGCCGGTGCCGGTTTTACCTACAGCCTCGACGGCTCACCCTGCGAACAAATTCTCGGCCAGGGAGTGTGCGCCTATCCCAGCGAAGTCGCGAAACTGTTTCCGCGCGACAAGGCGCTGGTGGACAAGAGTATTCAGGGATATGTCGGTGCACCGCTGGTCGATAGCACAGGATGCGCGATGGGCCTGATTGCCGTACTGTTCAAGCGGCCGATCGAGCATAGTGAAACAGCAGTACAACTCCTGCGGATATTTGCGACCCGCGCATCCGCGGAACTGGAGCGGCGCGACCAGCTGGCAGAACTTGAATTTCGCGCCACCCACGATCAACTGACCGGGCTGCTCAATCGCGCCACGCTCGAAAAGCTGATCGACAACGATATTCGGGGAAGTGCCTCCGGAACGCAGGGCGCCTTGCTGCTGGTGGACCTGGATCGTTTCAAGGAAATCAACGATACGCTGGGGCACACGGTTGGGGACGCCCTGCTGGTAAGAATTGCCCGCCGCCTTACCGACGAACAAGAGTCCGGCGCGATAGGCCGCGGCCGGGTGGCCCGCCTCGGTGGAGACGAGTTTGCCATCTGGCTCGAAAAAATCGATGGCCCGCACATTGCTGAAAGGGTGGCCTCGCAGATGTTGTCGGCGATTACCGCGCCGTTCGACCTCGAGGGGTACCGCCTCGAGGTGGGCGCCAGCATCGGTGTCGCCATTCATCCCCAGCATGGCGCGAGTGCGTCCGACCTGTTGCGTTGCGCCGACATCGCCATGTACGTTGCCAAGCGCCAGGGACGGGGCTACACCATTTACGATGTATCCGCTGACCCGTACTCGCCCAAGCGCCTCACGTTGCTGAGCCAGTTGGGTGCCGCGGTTCGCGGCGGCCAACTCGAGCTGCACTACCAGCCGCGGATAAACCTCGCACAACATCGTCCATCGGGATTCGAGGCACTGGTGCGATGGCGTCACCCGGACCTGGGGTTGCTGCCGCCCTCGCAGTTTATTCCCCTTGCGGAACTCTCTGACGTGATCCGGCCGCTGACGCTATGGGTGCTGGACGAAGCGCTGGAACGGCAAAAAGCCTGGACGCAGGCGGGACACGTGTACCGGATGGCCGTCAACCTGTCGGCACGGCACCTGATGGATGAGGCCTGTCCGCAGCAGGTCCTGCGCCTGCTGGAAAAGCATGGCGTCGATCCGCAATTGCTGGAACTCGAAATCACCGAAAGCGCGATCATCGCCGACCCCGAGCGGGCCACCCATACGCTGCAGCGCATCCACGAAATGGGCGTCAAGATATCGATTGACGACTTTGGCACCGGCTATTCGTCGCTTTCACATTTGAAGCGGCTGCCGCTCAACGCGTTGAAGATCGATGTCTCGTTCGTCACGCACATGCTGACCAACGAACCGGATGCGGTGATTGTCGAATCGACCATTGCCCTGGCGCACAATCTGGGCCTGTCGGTGGTGGCCGAGGGTATCGAAGATGCAATGACGGAGGCGCGCCTGTGCTCGCTGGGTTGCGACGAAGGACAGGGCTATCTGTTCGGACGGCCGATGCCGGCCGCCGATGCGTTGGCCTGGCTGGAGGCCACCGCTCCCTGATGGTGCGTGGCCCGGCCCCGTGAATCGTCAAGGCGGTTGTGAAGTGACCAGGCGCATCCAGTTTCCCCGCACCAGCCCCTCGATCGGCTGAAAATCGGTTTTGTAACTCATCTTGCGGGATTCCGCGATCCAGTAACCGAGATAGACGTACGGCAGCTTTCGGCGCCTGGCTTCGGCGATCTGCCATAGGACGCTGTAAGTGCCGAGGGACAGCCGTGCGCGCTCGGGATCGAAAAAGGTGTAGACCGACGAGATGCCGTCGGCAAGTTCATCGATGATGCCGATCATGCGCAAATGGCCCTGCTCGCGAAATTCCACCAGCCGGGTGTGGACGTTGCTTTGCAACAGGAAGTGGGAATATTGCTCGCGGCTGTCGTGGTCCATCCCGCCGCCGGGGTGGCGCGTCGATTGGTAACGGCGATAGAGCGCGTAATGCTCGTGCGAGAACTTGAGCTCCATCACGCGTGCGATCAGGTTCGCATTGGCCCGCTGCGTGCGCCGTTGCGATCGATTCGGCGCAAATTCATCGGTGATCACCCTGACCGGCGTGCACGCGCGGCAATGATCGCAATAGGGGCGGTAGGTAAAGGCGCCACTGCGGCGAAACCCCGATGCCACCAGCTGGCTGTAGGTGGTGGCATCGATCAGGTAGCTGGGCGTGGCGACCTGCGAGCGCGCGAGACGTCCCGGCAGGTAGCTGCAGGGATAGGGCGCCGTCGCGTAGAACTGGAGATTCGCGAACGGAAGATCATTCAGCTTCGACATGTTCGACGCGCCAGAGGGATCCGGGTTCCTTCGAGTTTATCAACACTTTCAGGCGCTGCACAAAATCCCGGCGCGCGATCGGCCGGGCGCCAAAGCTGGCCAGGTGGCGCGTCTGCTGCTGGCAGTCTATCAATTCGAATCCGTCGCGGCGCAGCTTGGTGAGGAGCGCGACCAGCGCCACCTTGGACGCATCGGTGGAGCGCGTGAACATAGACTCACCAAAAAACACCCGGCCGAGCGCGATGCCGTAGAGCCCGCCAATCAGTTTTCCGCCGTCTGGCCCGGGCAGCCAGCTTTCGACCGAGTGCGCGATCCCCAACTGATGCAGGCACCGGTATGCCTCCTGCATTTCCGGGACGATCCACGTGCCGCCGCCGGGTTCGCGCGGCGCGGCACACAGGGAGATAACTTGCGAAAAAGCGGTGTCGAAGCGAATGTCGAATTTTCGTGCCTTAACCGTTTTGGACAATGATTTCGATATCCTGAATTCATCCGGAAACAACACCATGCGCGGGTCCGGGCTCCACCACAGGATCGGCTGGTCGTCCGAAAACCAGGGAAAAATACCACGCTGATAGGCGGCAACGATGGTCGCCGGATCGAGATCGCCGCCCGCGCAGAGCAGGCCGCTGGGTTCGGCAAGCGCGGTCTCCGCGTCAGGAAAGCCGGTTGGGGAAACGAGCCATGGGACCATGGCGCTACTAGCCTGCATATTTCATGGGGTCGCGTTCGACGGGGTGAGGCGGGGGTTTCGCGGCGCATGCGCCGCGCCCGTCCGAACCGGAAACCGAAGCAGCGGTTTCCGAGGGTCGATGGGCGAGCGATTTTTCGTTCGACTGACCACGGCATGGCGAGCCATGCCACG
>JANNGY010000202.1:0-2698 GCA_031404095.1 Betaproteobacteria bacterium
GTGTTTCCAGACGCAGTTACGAACGGCGGGACGTCATGCAGCACGACGGTACTGATCGCGGTAATGCTGTGGGCTGTCCCGTGTCAAGAGTCGCATGAGCTTTGGGTGGATAAACAGTTTATCTTTGCCCATGGTCGTTTCCTGCAACACGCCAAGCGCCACCAGTGTTTTCAAGTATCGGGAGGCGGTATGTCTTTCACCGAGATTCGCTTCCGTAATGTTGCCGATCCGGCAATAGGGTTGCTCAAAAATCAACTCCACTAGCTCGCGGCTGTATATTTTCCCGGCGCTTAGTTTCACATGTTCAGTCGTGTAGTCCTGCAAGGCACGGATTGCCGCAATCTTGCCTGTCGTCCAAATTGAAGTTTCCTCGACGCCACGTAGCACATACAAAATCCAAGGCTCCCACGCCTCCTCGCGCGTCACCCCTAGCAGCAAGCGGTAGTAATCCGCTTTGTGGGCAATGATGTAGCGACTCAAATACAGAATCGGTAGCGTCAGCAGATTTTCCTGAATCAGGAACAAGCTGTTCAACACGCGCCCGGTGCGGCCATTGCCGTCGGTAAAGGGATGGATCGCCTCAAACTGGTAGTGCGCCGCTGCCATGCGGATGAGCGGGTCAATCTCAATCTCATTGTGCAAAAACCGCTCCCAGTTAGCGAGCAGATCACGCAGCAGCGATTCACCAGCAGGCGGCGTGTAGATCACTTCTCCTGTTCGGTCGTTGGCCAGTGTGGTACCGGGCACACGCCGCACCGTCATCTCGATACCTTTGAGATGGGTGCAGATCATTTCAGCCGTGGTGGTGGTGAGCGGTCGTTCGGCGATCGCCTGATAGCCCAGCAGCAATGCCTGGCTGTGGCGTAGTGCTTCCTTGGTTTGTGGATCAGCGCGGTCGCCAAAGTCACGGTACTGGAATAGCCGGTCGGCGGTGGTCACGATGTTTTCGATTTCCGAACTGGCCTGCGCTTCCAGTAGCGGCAGCGTGTTGATCAACATCGCGGGGTTCGGGATCAGCGACGCCGCCTGTTTGAGCTCAGCGAGTGCCGCACGAGCACGAATGCACTGTTTCAAAATGGTGTGCGTCTCCAGCACAGCCGTCGGTGGCAACAGCGGCAGGCCGTTATACGGCTGGTCCGGTTGCCAACGTGAAACCGCATTGGTGCGGTTTTGGGATTTTTGAGCCATCGACGCAGTGTATGGCGCACGGAACGCCACGTCAACGATTAATGGTGCATTTTTTGACTTATTGCGCCATTAATTGCGATGATGGTACAGGCAGCACCACGTTGGCACTTGATGGCACATATTTAAATATTTTGTGCCGTTTACCAAGAGCCATAGCCGAAGCCAGCGTGAATTGCAGTCCAATGCGGATCGGCTTTGGGGGTCAGACATGCCGTATTACGCCGAACATGTATAGAAAATGGCAACTTCTATACACGTCGCGTTCGATGCGTCGGCAATGCGTCGCCCCAGCAAGGCCGGGGCCCAAGTTTCGATGCATCGCCGCCCAGACAAAATAGGACCCCGGCCTCCGCCGGGGCGACATGCTTGAGTTTGGCGCTTGTAACCATTTTGCGGTCAGGTATGGCTTCCAAGTCCTAAGTAGGTGCCATTCGTCCACGGCCCTCTCTTGCAAACGATGCCATCCGCCCACGGCATCAAACACAAGCACCGGTGCGGCTTTCAGGCCACTAATGACTGAAACGCCGCGCAGAATGGCGGTCTACGTTCCTTCAAACAGTCTTTCTTTAAACTTTCCAATGCCTACTCAAACAGTGGGCAACTGTGCCGAAATCAGTCAACGTGCATGTGCCATCTAGCAGCAATTCCACGCGCCAAGCCAACCTCCGTTTTGAACCCGCGATGTTATCTGCCTAGAATGCCGCATGTCCCAGCAGCCCGTACCACCACCCAAGCGAACCCGCCGCGGCAGCGGCGCCGTCACCCTGCATGACGTCGCCAGGCTGGCAGGTGTTGCACCCATCACCGCCTCGCGCGCCCTGAATACACCCGGCAAAGTTTCTGCCGAAGTGTTGAAGAAAGTGAGTGACGCCATCGCCAGCGCGGGCTACGTGCCCAACCGACTCGCCGGTGGCCTGGCGTCGACACGCAGCCGCCTCGTCGCCGCTGTCGTGCCGACTATTTCAGGCGCCGTGTTTCTGGAAACGGTGCAATCGCTGACCGAGGCACTGGCCGAAAGGGGCTACCAGCTGATGCTTGGTCAGGCGGGATACACGGGCACGCGCGAGGACGATTTGCTGGAGGCGATCGTCGGGCGCCGGCCCGATGGCGTCATTCTGACGGGGATCATGCATTCGAAGCGAGGGCGCAAGCTTTTGCAGGCGTCAGGCATTCCGGTGGTGGAGACCTGGGATTTGACGCCCACGCCAATTGATATGCTGGTCGGCTTCTCCCATGTCGAAGTGGGACGCGCCGTCGCCACGTTTTTGCATGCCAGGGGTCGGCGCCGGTTTGGCGTCGTGGCCGGCGACGATGCGCGTGCACAGCGTCGATGCGAGGCGTTCCTGGCGGGCGCTCGAGCCCTTGGACTACCGGAAGTCGAAGTCGCGACTGTTCCCGCGCCGACCAAACTCCGGTTTGGCCGAGAGTCGCTCGCCCGATTGATTGGCAAGTGTGGCGATCTCGATGCCGTGTTCTGCAGTTCCGACCTATTGGCCCTGGGTGTCATGAC
>JANNGY010000203.1:0-2705 GCA_031404095.1 Betaproteobacteria bacterium
GTGCTGCGGCCGGATGGCAGCGACGAGCTGGTCGCCGAGGCAAAGTCACCCTACCAGCGCCGGCTGGCCGAGCGCGGCGGGGTCGAGTGGCCACGAACTGCAGCCAGAGCCCCACGGCTCCCCGGAGGGTCGCCGGTTCGCCCGGCGTGGCGCATGCGCCGAACTGCAGTCAGAGCCCCACGGCAGTCCGGAGGCCTGCCGGTTCAAGCGGCAAGGAGCAATACATATTGCTCCTCGAAACCCCGCTTTCACCCCATGCAGAAAACATTCAGTTTATTGCCGTCGGGGTCACGAAAATAGCCGGCATAAAACCCATCGCCGCGCGGTCCGGCGGGACCCTCATCCTTGGCGCCGAGTGACATGGCCTTCTGATACAGGGCATCGACCTTGGCCTTGCTGTCGACCACCAGCGCCACCATCACGCCGTTCCCCACGGTCGCGGGCTGGCCGTCGAAAGGTTTAATGACGCTCACGGCCGGGGCCGTCGGGCTCACTGCCCAGGCGATGAAGCGGTCGCTTTCCATGAATCGCTTCGCGCCGATCGTGGCCAGCAACTCGTCGTAGAATTTGGCGGCGCGCGCGATGTCATTGGTTCCCAGCGTGACATATCCAATCATGTCTTTTCCTCGTGTCGTTTGGTGGAGCCGCCATCATAAAGCAGGAATTCGCGCACCGCGTGGCGCGGTCGCTTATGATGGCAGCATGATCGTTTCTCCCGCCCTTGACGCCGCCGTTCACGATATTCTCGCCTTCTGGTTCGGCGAAGGCCGGGAGCGCGGCCAGAGCCGGGCGCAGTGGTTCAAGAAGGACGCGGCCTTCGACGAGGAAATCCGCGCCCGCTTTCTGGCGACTTACGAGCGCGCCGTTGACGGCGAGTTTGCGCAATGGAAAAACCAGGCGGCCAGTTGCCTCGCGCTCATCATCGTGTTCGACCAGTTTCCACGCAACCTGTTTCGCGGCAGCCGCCGTGCCTTTGAGGCTGACAGCCTGGCGCGCCATGCCACCCGCCATGCGCTGGCCAAGGAATATGACCGTACCTTGCGGCCGGTCGAACGCATGTTTGTCTACCTGCCGCTGGAACACAGCGAGCACTTGCCGGACCAGGAACTGTGCGTGCGCCTGATGAAGGAGCTGGCCGGATTTCGCGAGACCCGGGACATACACTTGTGGGCCGAGAAACACGCTGTCATCATTCGCCGCTTTGGACGATTTCCCCATCGCAATGCCGCGCTCGGGCGTGCGGGCACCGCCGAAGAAATCGAATTCCTGACGCAGCCGGGGTCGGGGTTCTGATTGGCGGGCCGATGTACCGGTCGACCGATTGCAGGCGTTGCCTGCTTTGAAGTCCCCGGCGCTTCATGGCTTCAACGGCGATGTCGCCCACTCGCGCGCAGGCTGGTTGCCGCCGCCGCCCTGTTTGCGCTCAATCTGCCGGCGGGATGCGTTCATATGATCAACTCACCGCCCCTTGACGCAAGCCGCTACGCCGATATCGATGCGGCCGTCGTGTCTTTCATCGCCCGCCGGCAGTTGCCCGGCGCCGTGTTCTGGCTGGAGCGGCAGGGCGCCGCTTACCAGCGGGCCTACGGCGCGCAGACGTTCGAGACCGGGGCCGACGCCAACGTGATCACGCTCGATACCATCTTCGACGCCGCCTCGCTGACCAAGGTCATCGCGACCGCGCCGGCCGTCATGCTGCTAATCGAGGAAGGCAAGCTTGCACTGGATGCGCCACTGATTCGTTACCTCCCCGAATGCAGCGGTGGCGGCAAGGACGCCATCAGCCTGCGCCACCTGCTGACGCATACCTCGGGCCTCGCCGCCGGCCTTCCGGCCACGCCAGCGTGGCGTGGCGAAGAAGCGGCATTGAAGCTGGCTTGCGCGCAGCGCGTGACCCACGCGCCCGGTACTTTCTTCCGTTATTCCGATATCAATTTCATCCTGCTCGGCCTGCTGGTGCAGCGCGTGAGTGGCATGCCGCTCGATCAGTTTGTCGCGCAACGGCTTTATGTCCCGCTGAAGATGTCCCGGACCGGCTATCTGCCGCTGAAGCGGGCGGCAGTCAATCCGGCAATCGCCATCGCCCCCACGCAAAGGATGCTCGACCGGTCCGTCCAATCCTTGCACGGCGATCTTGCCGATGGCGAGGTGCTGCGCGGGGTGGTGCACGATCCAACCATCCGCTTCATGGGTGGCGTGGGCGGTTCCGCCGGCATATTCTCGACGGCCGGTGATGTGGCGCGCTTCGCGCGAATGATGCTGAACGAGGGTGAACTCGACGGCGTGCGGGTATTGAGCCGCGAGAGCGTGCGCCTGATGAGCAGCGTCCAGTCAGCGCCGGGTGTCGAGGCGCGGCGCAGCGCCGGCTGGGATATCGAGTCGCCGTTTTCACGGCCGCGCGGCAGCGTGTTGCCGATTGGCAGCTACGGCCACACCGGCTTTACCGGTTGCATCCTCTGGATCGATCCGTACTCAAAAACGTTCTATGTCTTTCTGTCGAACCGCGTGTTTCCCAATGACCAGGGCAGCATCCTGGCGCTGTACAGCAAGCTCGGCACGCTGGCCGCAAGGGCAGTGACGGGGTTTGATTTCGGCAACGTGGCCGGCGCGCTGCCGCAACATCTCGCGCCACCTTCAGCGCCGGCTGACACCGGCGGAAGGTGACATGAGGTGATAGTCGTGGCTTGAAGCAGCCACTAGCCGCG
>JANNGY010000204.1:0-8436 GCA_031404095.1 Betaproteobacteria bacterium
GCTCTGGGACTACATCAAGAAGAACAAACTGCAGGATGCCATCAACAGGCGCATGATCAATGCCGACCAAAAGCTCAGAGCGGTATTCGGCGGCAAGAAGGTCGTTTCGATGTTTGAAATGACCAAGCTGGTCTCTTCGCACCTGAAGTAGCCGTTTTTTCTTGCACCGACAGGCCGGCGGCGCGAGCTTCGCGCTGCCGGCTTTTTCATTTCTGAACCTGGGAAGTACTGATATGACCACCATGAACCGCGTCGTCCGACTGATTGCCCGCCCGCTTGGCGAGGCCAAACGCAGCGATTTTTCCTTCACCGACGACGCTATCCCGGCGCTGGACGAGGGACAAATGCTGGTCAAGACCCTGTACCTGTCGCTGGACCCCGCCATGCGCGGCTGGATGAACGACTCGAAGTCCTACATCGCGCCGGTGGCCCTCGGCGAGGTGATGCGCGCGGGCGGCGTGGGCGAAGTGGTGGCCTCCAACCATCCCAAGTTTGCAGTTGGCGACATCGTCTCCGGCATGACCAATGTACAGACGTACTGCCTCACCGATGGGCGCGGTTTTACCAAGGTCGATCCGGCACTGGCGCCGCTGACCACCTACCTGAACGTGCTGGGGATGCCCGGCATGACCGCCTATTTCGGCCTGCTGGAGTCTGGACAGCCGAAGCAAGGGGAGACGGTCGTCGTCTCCGGCGCGACGGGCGCGGTGGGCGCTACCGTGGGCCAGGTAGCCAAGATCAAGGGCTGCCGCGTGGTGGGTATCGCCGGCGGCAAGGAGAAATGCGATTACGCTGTCAAGGAACTGGGTTTCGATGCCTGCATCGACTACAAGAACCAGGATGTCCGCAAAGGACTGAAAGAAACCTGCCCAGGCGGCATCGATGTCTATTTCGACAATGTCGGCGGTGACATCCTGGATATTGTTTTGACCCGGATCAATTTACGGGCGCGCATCGTCATCTGCGGCGCCATCTCGCAATACAACAACACGGAGCCGGTCAAGGGCCCCTCCAACTACCTGTCGCTGCTGGTGAACCGGGCGCGGATGGAAGGCATCGTGGTTTTTGATTATGCGCCGCGCTACAGGGAAGGCGCGATGCAGATGGGGCAGTGGCTGAAAGAGGGGAAGCTCAAGTCAAAGGAGCACGTGGTAGAGGGGATTGACACGTTTCCTGAAACGCTGGGGAAGTTGTTCCGAGGGGAGAATTTCGGGAAGCTGGTGTTGAAGGTGGGGTGAGTCGCAATGGCTTACGCGACCAAGATAGTCCTTCATCTTCTTTCGACGCAACGCCCGGGGGCTGGATGCGCTGATTGAAGAGTTCATGCGTGATGGAGTTCGATACATCGGAGTGGTTGGTCCAGAATGTGCGTTTGTCGAAGATGTCGTTGACTGGATTTGCCTCGGGCCGTGCGATGGTACGAGAGAGCCCTACGACATGCTTACGGCATGGCATGACGCCGAGACGGTGGAAAATGCAATTGAATTTGCCGAAAGTCTGACGGGGGATTACGAAGGGCACGCATTTGGCGATCGGGTCCGAGTCGTTACTCTGGGGTAGATTCTCGGCCCGTCATTCCCGCGAAGGCGGGAATCCAAGTTTGCAAAAATGGCTACAACCGTCTTTCCCTTGAGTTGGGAAGCCGGGGTTGAACTACGTTGCTCGTCGGGAACAACGGTGACCTGTGGGAGTGCATCACGACCGTCGCCCCGACGAAGGCCGGTCCAAATTAACGTTCAAGTCCATAGACTCTGGATTCAACTTTCGCGGGAATGACGATACTAATTTGCGGTCGTCGCGTTGCGACAAAGTGTCCCCATGTGAGGTGCCGAGCAGCGGAGGGAGTGAAGGGGTAGTCGGCGAGGACTGTCTGAGGGCGAGCACAGTCGAATCCTTTCGCTCGACACCTCCACGAGCCCGAGTTCCGCAGCCGCCTTCACTCGCGAGCAGCGCAGGGGAGCCCGCAGGGCCGACGAACCTGGGGTCGCCTTTCTTTGCTTACTTTCTTTGGCGAAGCAAAGAAAGTGAGTAGCCGCCGGGCTACCCCCGGCCTGCAATCTCAGCAATAAGGAAACGGTACCTCTTTGCGAAATACACTGGATTCCTGCGTATGCGGGAACGACGGCAAGAAACGCCAGCACCCGCGCGCCTCCTAGACCAAAAAGCCGCCAGAACCCGCACCAGTACCAGACTTTCATTTTCACTGCGATGAAGACAGCAAATACTATTTCCCAATTTCCACCGTTGCTCGTACCTCGCCAAACCAATTCCCCCACAACCTCATCGCCCCCAGTACCAGCAAGTCCAGCATGCAGTAAAACGCCCCCGCTGAAAACGGCGGATTGGCCGACGTCATTTCGACCCATGGCGCAACCGGCCGCCAGGCCCAGTTGCCGAGCGCGGTTCCGTATAACTCCATCGTCAATGCCACGACAAACATGGTGGCGTACAGCGACCTTGCACCGCTTACAACCATGCAAAACGCATAGATCCCGAACAGCGCCACGCCGAAGCGATCGAATCCGGCAATCCATGCGTACAACGACCACGCCACCGCACCAAGCGTGATCAGCCACATGCCCGCTTTCGACAGCCGCCGCGCAAACACCAGCCCCAGCGTCATCAACAGCGCATGACCGGGTGGCACGAACAGCGGCACATTCATGAACTGGTAGTCATAGAGGCCCCACACCAGCGACAGGAAGACTTCGCCAATGCCGGCAATGACGGTGCAGACAACCAGCACCCGCTTTTCTTCCGCGCCACCGACACGGAACAGCCAAATGAACACGGCGAAAGTCCAGGCGATCGCGGCAATCTGTCCTGGCCAGCCCAATGCGGAATCAAGCGCCAGGCCGCCGGCAATGACCGCGATGATGTTGAGCGGCACGCCTGGCGGCGCGGAACGCCAGACACGCAAATGCATGGGCGCGTCTGGCAGGGTTTTCATTTCATGACTTGCACAAGATTGTTGAAATCATCCGTCCACACCCGCCAACCAGGTTCCGGTGGAACGATATAGGTCGCCTCGAGGATATCGGGCTTCAGCAGGAGGTTCTTTGCCTTGGTCAGGAGTATCCAGTCGCTGGTGGTAGAGCCGTCATCATAGGTGTCGCGTACCCAGCCAACCGCCAGGCCACGCTTTTCGGCGATCATTTGCACCACCGGTTTTAAGTCCAGGAAGCGGTTCGAGACGTGAAACGCAATCACGCCGTCCGGCTTCATATGTTTCTGGTAGATCTCCACGGCTTCGAGCGTAATGAGGTGAACGGGTATCGAATCGCTCGAAAACGCATCGATCGCCAGCACGTCGAACTGATGCGGCGGTTCACGTTCGAGGTTGAGGCGCGCATCGCCCAGCGAAATCTCGATCTTTGCCTCGCTTTCCCTCAGGTAGGTGAAATCGCGATTGGCAATGGTCACCACCTGCGGGTTGATGTCGTAGAAGCGGAATACGTCGCCCTTGTTGCCATACGCTGCGATGGTGCCGGTGCCTAGTCCGACGATGCCGACTTTGCGTGGCACATCGGGATTGAGCTTCTCTTTCAGAAGCAAGATGCGGCCAATGCCGGATTTTGCCTTGTAGTAGGTCGTCGCCGAGCGATTGTAGGGAGGGTCCACATACTGCTCGCCGTGCAGTATCGCGCCGTGCACCAGCGAGCGTTTGCGGTACTCAACGTTGGGCGGGTTGTATTCCTTCACTCGCAGCGTGCCGTAGAAATTGCGTGTCATCACCACCGCGCCTTCGCGGAATTGATCGATGGTGTAGATCGCCGCGGCCAAGGCAAAGACGCACACGGCGGCGCCGATGCCGACGAAGCCGACATGAAAAACTTTCCACAGTGAAGCGGTCGCCATTATCGCCAGCAGGACAATCGCAATCTCCAGCTCGAAGTAGGCGGGCAAAGTGAGCGGGGCGACGACACCGACCAGTAGCGACCCCAACGCGCCCCCGACCGATACCATGAGGTAGAACGTGGTGAGGTGAGCAGGGTGCGGTTTTCTTTCCACCAGTTCACCGTGACAGACCATGCAGGCAATGAACAGCCCGGCGAGGAACAGCCCGATCTGCCAATACAGCATGAAGTGCATTTCCTTGTCGGCCAGGGTCCAGGACATGGCGATGATGGTGGCGCCCAGCATCGGCAGAAACAAGGTGCGCTGGTACCAGCCTTTGCCGTCAAAGCAGAGAATGAACGTGACCAGGTACAGGACCAGGGGCGCCAACCAGAGCAGGGGAATCGAAGAGATGTTCTGCGTCAAATGATTGGAAACCGCCAGCAGCAGCACGGAGCCGAGACCGGAGAACATGATCCAGACCAGCTTTTGCCAGGCGCTTGGCGGAGGCGGCGTGTCAGCGCCGCCAGCCGGGGTCACCGTGGTATCTGCCGGCACGGTCGCGGGTTCCTGTGGCCCTGTTGCTCGCAGGCCGAACCAGGCTGAAGCGGCAATCAGCGCGGCAAACAGGCCGAATCCAATCGACCACCCGATCGCCTGCTGACGCGTGCTGATCCAGGGTTCGAACACAAACGGATAGCCAACGAGCGCGAGCATCGAGGCCAGGTTTGACAGCGCAAACAGGCGATACGGGCTGGCATCGGGATAGCTGCGTGCAAACCACGCCTGCACGAGGGGGCTGGTGGTGGCGAGCAGGAAATAGGGCAGGCCGATGGTCGCGGTCAGCAGCAGCAGGATGCGCAGGCTCGGTTGCTCGTCACCTTGCGGCTTCCAGGCCACATCCGGAATGATCGGCAGGAGTATCAACGCGACGGCGATCAGGCCCATGTGCAGGATGGCCTGCCGCCTCGCTTTCAGCTTTCGTGTCGTCAGGTCGGAATACAGGTAACCGGCCAGAAGCGCGCATTGAAAGAACACCAGGCATGTCGTCCAGACTGCTGCCGAGCCGCCGAACCACGGCAGGATTTGCTTGGCAATGACCGGTTGGATGAGAAACAGCAGGAAGGCGGAAACGAAAATCGTCAGGGCGTAGAGAATCATGGGTGCCATTTTCGCATGGGCCGGGAATTTTCAGACTATCGCAGCGGGTAAAATCAAAGCGTTGCCTGCCTTATGGCTCAGGACCATTCCGATCGCCACCCTTCCCAAATGAAAACAGCCCGCACGGCATTTATCGCCGGCTTTCGCGACCAGGCCCCCGGCATCATTGGCAACGTGCCGTTCGGCCTGATCACCGGTGCGGCCGCATCGGCGGCCGGCGTCGACCCGTGGCTGGCGATGGGGATGTCGATCATCATGTTTGCCGGCGCGGCGCAATTGGCGGCCATTTCGCTGATGGCGCAACACGCGCCGGGCGGCATCGTGGTGCTGACCGTGCTGATTGTGAACCTGCGCATGATGATGTACAGCGCGGCACTGGCGCCGTATTTCCGCGCCACGCCGGTGGCACGGCGCTGGCTATTCTCTTATTTGTTGACCGATCACGCCTTCGCGCTCATTACGACCAGGTTCGACAAGGCTCGGCCGCCACGCTATCTCGATGCCTATTATTTCGGCGCCAGCAGCACCATGTGGTGTATCTGGCAGACCAGCATGGCCATCGGCATTTTCGCCGGTGCGCAGGTGCCGGCCAAATGGTCGCTGGACTTCGCGATTCCCCTGGTTTTTCTCTCCCTCGTGCTGCCGGCAATTCAAACGCGAAACCACTGGGCCGCGGCAATTGCGGCGGCGACGGCCGCGGCATTTTGCGCCTCCCTGCCGATGAGGCTCGGCCTGATCGCAGGCGCCGTCGCGGGAATTATTGTCGGCATGAGCGCCGAGCGCCTTGCCGGCGTCCGCCACAAGAGCCGCGCCTGATGGACTGGAACGGCTGGCTGACGGTGGTTTGTGCCGGTGCAGTGACGCTCGGCGTCCGTGCTTCGTTCATTGTGCTGCCTGCCGATACGCAGGTTCCCGGCTGGCTGCTGGGAAGTCTGAAATACGTGGCCGCCGCGGTCTTGCCCGCCCTGATCGCACCCGATGTACTGTTCCGGGACGCGCCACCGGGCGAATGGCTGAACATCTATCGTATTGCCGCTGCGGCTGCCGCCACCGCATTTGCCATCATGACGCGCAGTATTTTCGGCACGCTTGCTGTCGGCATGGCGACACTGTGGTTGCTGAAGTGGTGGGGGCCGTTCTGATGCTGCAAACGATGATCCGCACGATGCTGGTGATGGAAGTGCTGTTCTACGTGTGGCTTGGCGGTCATATGTCGAATCTGGGCATTGCGCCAGGCCGGATTGCGGCGCTCATCCTGCTCATGGCGGCGCTTTGGCGGTTCACGCATGCCTACGGCAGCTATCTCGCCGCCGCCATGTTGCGCTGGCGCGATGGCCGCGCACTTCCGCTGGGAAACAATCTTGCGGCACTGGCAAGCGAGGTGACCACGCGGATCATCATCTTCAATTGGAGCCAGCCGTTTCAGCGTTTTGCGCTGGGCAGCGATCCGGTCGGCGCGGACCACGGCACGCCGGTCCTGCTGGTACACGGATTCGTTTCAAACCGGGGTATATGGATTCGCCTGCGCCGGCGGCTGGCGGATGCGGGCGTCGGTCCTGTTTACACCGTGACACTGGAGCCAGTGACCGGCTCAATTGACGCGATGGTGGTGCCGCTCAAGGCCCGCATCGAGCAAATCTTGCGCGAGACTGGAAAGGAGAAGTTGACCGTCGTTGCCCACAGCATGGGCGGGCTGATCACCCGCGCCTATATGGCGCAGTGCGGTTCACAGCGAATCGCCCGCTTTATAACCCTGGCCTCACCGCATCATGGGACGCGTCTGGCGGGAATGGGCCTGTTCGAGTGTGCCGCACAGATGAAGTTCGAAGGCCCATGGATTGAAATGCTCGCCGACATGGAGGCCGCGAATCCGCCGGATGTGCCGGCACTTTCAATCTACACATTGAACGATGACCTGGTGTATCCGCCGGAATCGAGTGTGCTGGAGTGGGCCGAGAATGTTCCTGTTTCTGCGGTGGGGCATGTTGCCCTGCTGTTTTCCGAATCGGTCGCAATTCGGATCATCACGGCAATCAGGAAGCGCGTGATAACCGCATAACGAAGCAAAACACCAGCACTGGCGCGGGTTTACGGCTGTTTTAGGCTGGAGAGGCGCGCCTGTGCTTGTGTTCAATGCGCCCCCGGGGCTTCCCGGCGTCAGTGGAAAGTCAAATCAGGCACAGCGACCTAAAGCAATTCCAGCACTTCTTCAGCATGGTTTCGCGTGTTCACCGAATCGATGACGTGCGCAATCTTGCCCTTTTCATCGATGATAAATGTCACCCGGTCCGCCATCCCGACAATCGCTTTTGCCGCCGATAGCAATCCACCGCCGCCAATGGTGCCATATGCTTTTCCAACGGCCCGGTCGGTATCGGCCAGCAGCGGAAAATTGAGCTTGTATTTGTCGGTGAATTTCTGGTGCGACGCGGAATCCTGCGTCGAGACGCCGAGAATCGCCGCGCCTTTTTTGGCGATCTCCTTGTTGGCATCGCGCAGTGAACACGCCTGCGCCGTGCAGCCGGGCGTGTCGTCCATCGGGTAGAAATACATGATGAGTTTTTTGCCGCGGAAGTCCTTGAGGCTCACGGTGGAACCGTCGGTGAGCTTGCCGGTGAAGTCGGGGGCGGGGTCGTTGGGTTTTAGTTTTGTCATGGGAGTCTGTCAACGCGGCTTTCGTCGCCAAGTGATTTCAAGATGAACGTTTCTAGGAAAAGGAACAGGAGCAACCAACCAAAAAACACCAAGCGCATGTCGAGTGGTGATTCTTCGCCAGGTAAGAAGACATCCGACAACGATATGCTGTCCGCATATCGAAACTTCCACTCCAGCAACTCAATGCCAAACATAAGCAAGGAATAGCCGAGAAACCAAGCCGGCTTCATTTCACTCGCAGGTCGTTTGGTGTCTACCCAATGTAACGACACGATAAACGCCGTGAGCACAGTCCATTGGGGAAACCAAATGATGACAACCAAAATGACTGTCCACGCGATGTAGTCACGCCAGGTCGCTGTATTTCCCGCGGTCTCTTCGCCGTCAGACCGTTTTGTGGAAGTGTTGTGCGGGCAGCCCGAGCAGAACCAGGGACTGCGGTCGGCCTTGACTTCGAGCACCTGCATCGAGCGCTCCTTGGCTTCCAGCAGCGCCAGCTGTGCTTCGATGCGCGCGCCCAGGTCGCCCTCCACGACTCCCAGCTTCTTCAATCGATGCGCAATAGCGCGGGCGATCAGCGTCGGCGACAGGTCGGCGTTGGCGCGCAGCAGGGTGTTGCCCGTCGGGTTGGCCTGTGACCACTCGCCGCCGGACAGGTCGCCCGCGACCTCGTTGAATTTGCCGACGACATTGGGCCGCACGTCGAGGCGCCAGTTATAGAGCTCCTCCTTGACCTGGTATTCGATGACCTGGCGTTTTTCCTCGACCACCAGGATTTCGCGC
>JANNGY010000205.1:0-1802 GCA_031404095.1 Betaproteobacteria bacterium
GCGCGTTGAACGCACTGGCGCAACGCGCGATGTATAACTTATTATTTTAACACAAGGACTTAGCGCACTTGTGCAGTGCCGCAATGGCGGCCACGGTGAATTTGCGCTTGGCCTCATCATTACCCGCGTAGGGTGCGCACCGCGCACGCTGATTCGGCTAACCGTGCGCGGTGCGCACCCTACGGCTATCGAGAACAAATTTGCCGTGCAGTGCGGGCTATTTAATAACCACCTTTTCCAGCCCGGCTGGCGCGTCCGGATACTGCATGGCCAGATCGCTCAAGGCGTTGACCAGCACCGACAGCACATACAGGTCGCGCACCCAGTTGCGATCGGACGGCACCACATGCCACGGCGCGTGCGAGGTCGAGGTGGCGCCGATGGCTTGTTCATACACCCGCTGGTAGTCGTCCCATTTCGCGCGCGTGCCTAGGTCACCCACGTTGAATTTCCATTGCTTGGCATCGTCATCCAGCCGATCCTGCAGGCGCTGCTTTTGTTCATCCTTCGAAATGTGCAGGAAGAACTTAAGAATGGTGGTGCCTTCCTCGGCCAGCATGTTCTCGAATTCGTTGATCTGCCGGAAGCGCCGCTTGGCGGTGCGGTCATCGATCCAGCCCTCGACGCGGGTGATCAGCACATCCTCGTAGTGACTGCGGTTGAATATCGCCAGCTCGCCCTTGCCGGGCACGGCAGCGTGTGCGCGCCACAGGTAATCGTGATCCAGCTCCACCGGCGTCGGCGCCTTGAAGCTCGCCACCCGCACCCCTTGCGGATTGACGCCGGAAAACACCTTGCGAATCACGCCGTCCTTGCCGCCTGTATCCATCGCCTGCAGCACTACCAGCACCTTGTGCTTGTGTTCGGCGTAAAGCACGTTCTGCAATTCCACCAGTTGCGCGTTCAATTGCGCAAACACGGCGACGGTGGCGGCCTTGTCACCCTTGAAGTTGCAGGTGGAGGCCGGGTCGATTTCGGCCAGCGTGGTCCTGGCGTTGGCAATGATCGGGCGGATGAGCTTGTTGCCGGCGGACTTGGGTGATTTGGCCATGTTTGCGGGTCCTGGTTGGCGGGGTGGATGAAGCAAAGGCTTGCGGCATAATCGCACATCCGCATTTCGCCCGCGCCACGACCAATCACATGTACCGCTTCGGCATCGACCTCGGTGGATCCAAAATTGAAATCCTCGCGCTCGACGCGACGGGAACGGAATGCCACCGCCAGCGCATCGAAACCCCGCGCGGAACGCCTGACGATTACGCGGCAACAATCAACGCCATTGCCGGACTGGTGCGAGAGGCAGAGCGCTCGCTCGGCAGCGCCGGCTCGGTCGGTGTGGCCACGCCGGGCGCCATCTCCCGCGTCAGTGGCCGCATCAAGAACGCCAACTCGACCTGCCTCAACGGCCGGCCGCTGAAGGAAGACTTGCAGCATGCCCTGCAACGCGAGATCCGCATCGCCAACGATGCCAATTGCTTTGCGCTCTCGGAAGCCACCGATGGCGCTGCGGCCGACGCCGGCGTCGTGTTCGGCGTGATCCTCGGCACCGGCGTCGGTGGCGGCGTCGTGATCAATCGTCGCGTACTGACCGGCGCCAATGCCATCGCCGGCGAATGGGGCCACAATCCGCTGCCGCTGAATTCCGGCTCGGTCGCGGCCGGCGATCGCGCAGGGCACGATTGCTATTGCGGCAAGCGCGGCTGCATCGAAACCTGGCTCTCCGGACCGGCCCTGGAGAAACACTTTCAGGAAGACAGCGGGCGAATGCTGAGTGCCGAACAGATCGTCGAACTCGCGCCAGG
>JANNGY010000206.1:0-10726 GCA_031404095.1 Betaproteobacteria bacterium
CAGGCGAAAGCAGGACGAGCGCCGGCCGCGGCGGCACGGTGAATTGGTTCTCGGCCTCCTCCGAGCTCGCGTAGGGGGGGCCCCCCGCCCGGGTTTGCGCAACAGCGTGCGCGGTGCGCACCCTACGGCTACAGAGAACAAATTTGCCGTGGCCGCAACGGCCCCGGCGGAATTCGAAAATGGAGAAATGGGTTATGCTTTCCCGAGGTGACAGCAAAGGAGAAAAACATGAAGATTGAAGAATTGCTGATGTACCAGACCGATGTCATGGTCCTGCCGGTCGGCCACACGCTGTTTTCAGAGGGAGACGCGGGTGATTCGATGTATGTGCTGGTATCGGGAACCGCCGACGTGATGTTGCGCGGCAAGATCCTCGAAAGCGCGACCACCGGCGCCATCCTTGGCGAAATGGCAATCATCGACAACTCCCCCCGGGCGGCGACGGTGGTGGCGCGCGAGGATTGCAGCCTGATCGCCATCAACGCGAACCGCTTCACGGCGCTCACCCGCGATATGCCTGAATTTGCATTGCACGTCATGCGCGCGATGGCCGATCGCCTGCGGCGCGTCGGCAAGCTGCTGTAACCGACCCTGCCTTGCAGCCTGTCGGACTCAAAGAATCGAAGCGAAAAATGATATGGGCGAGGGCAGATTTTCACGATTTTCAAGCCAATGGTTGTTCCATTGGCGCCGAAGAGCGGGGAAATATGCACCGGCCAGATCATTTTGCAGCCGATTCTCTTTGAGTCCGGCAGGCTGCTTAACGTGAGCGGCAAGTCGGTGCTGCGGCCCGAGGCACTGGTCATCGGGCTCGGCGCGATGGGCAGCGCCACGCTGTTCCAACTGGCCGCGCGCGGCGTCGATGCCGTCGGCATCGACCAGTATTCGCCGCCGCACACGCACGGCTCCACGCATGGCGAAACCCGCATCACCCGCGAAGCCGTGGGCGAAGGCGCGGCCTTTGTGCCGCTGGTGATGCGCTCCCACCAATTGTGGCGCGAGATCGAGCGCGAAACCGGAACCACACTTTTCCGGCAATGCGGCGGATTGATCCTGGCCCGCAGCGGCGAACACAGCCGCATGCACGGGCAACGCGATTTCCTCGGCAATACCATCAGACTTGCCGCGCAGTTCGGCATTGCCCATGAGTTGCTCGATGCCGCGGCCATGCAATCGCGCTACCCGCAACTGCAACTCAATGGCGACGAGACCGGCTATTTTGAACCCGGCGCCGGCTACCTGTTGCCCGAAGTTTGCGTGGCAGCGCAGCTCGACTTGGCGCGATCACGCGGCGCGCGCGTCCATTCTGGCGAACAGGTGCGCACGATCCGGACGCAGGACGGGCGCGCGATGGTTGAGACCGACCAGGCCACCTATCAACCCGGCATCACGATCGTTTGCGCGGGGCCGTGGCTGCCGCAATTGATGGCGGGAAGGCTGCCGAGGAAATTGGTGGTTCGACGGCAGGTGCTGCACTGGTTCGCGGCAGACAATCCCGGCGACTATGCGGCGGAGAATTTTCCGGTTTTTATCTGGCACTGGGGTGGCGCCGACACGGATGTGTTTTACGGTTTTCCCGATGTCGGTGGCGGCGTGAAAGTCGCGACCGAGCAGGTCATCACCGACACCACGCCGGAAACCGTCGTGCGCGATGTTTCGTCGGCGGAGAGCGAGGCGATGTTCAATGTTCATGTGGCGGGGCGCTTGCGCGGCGTCGTGGAAGGTGCGCTTATGGCCACGACCTGCCTCTACACCTCGGCACCCGATGCGAATTTCCTGATTGACCGGCTGGCGGATTGCGACGGTGTGATCGTGGTGTCGGCGTGCTCGGGTCACGGCTTCAAGCACTCCGCTGCGATCGGCGAAGCGGTGGCGGAGATGGCGATCAGCGGCGCGACACCGCCGGTATTGAAGGCATTCGCCGCATGACGCTGACCTACGAAGCGTTCCTCGATGAAGTCACGACGCTGATCACCGAGAAATACGATGTCGACGACGATGAGGCGATTCGGCTAGTGATGTGCGCGCAGGCCGCGGATTTTTTCTGCGCGCATGACGAAGAGCCGGCCCTGCGTACGTTGGACCGGGCGCACCAGGATGCGCGGACGATTTTCCGGATGCGCGATCAGTTTCCGGGTGACGAGCCGGGGGCATTGAACTCGTGAGTGCCAGCACCATTTATCCGGCGCGCCTAAAGATTATCCCCGCAGGTGCTTGTTGAAAAATTCGATGGTGCGTTTCCAGGCGAGCTTGGCGGCGGCTACGTCATAGCGTGGCGTCGTGTCGTTATTGAAGCCGTGCTGGGTGCCCGGATACTGGTAAGCCTCATATTTCACACCGGCAGCCTTTAGCGCCGTCTCATAGGCGGCCGCGCCGGCATTGACCCAGTCATCCTTTTCCGCGTTGTGAATCATCAGCGGCGCCTTGATTTTTGCCACCTCCCCAGCCTTGGGCTGGCCGCCATAAAACGGCACTGCGGCGCCGAGGTCAGGGATCTGTGTGGCGAGGATGTTGGTGATGCTGCCGCCATAGCAGAAGCCGACGGCGCCGATCTTGCCGGTGCATTCCGGCAGCGCCTTGAGGAATTTCGCGGCAGCAAGGAAATCATTGCCTGACTTGGCCGGCTCGAGCTTGCCGAACAATTCGCGCGCCTTGTCTTCCGACCCCGGGTAGCCGCCGAGCGGAAACAGCGCATCGGGCGCGAACGCAACAAAGTTCTCCAGCGCCACCCGGCGGGCAACATCCTCGATGTGCGGATTCAATCCGCGATTCTCGTGAATCACCAGCACCCCCGGCAGCTTGCCGGGCGCATTGGCCGGCATCACCAGGTAACCGCGCATCTTGCCGTATCCGTCGGGCGACGCGTATTCGACAAACTTTGCCTTGATGCGCGCATCGTCGCCCTTGACCTGTTGCGCCTCGGCAAATTTCGGGTTGAGCATGTCCAGCAACATGGTCGCGGTCACGCCGCCCACCGCGTAACGGCTGGCGCCATTGAGGAATCCGCGCCGGTCGATGCGGCCGTGCACGTATTGGTCGAACAACTGCATTACTTCAGGGTCGAAATCGCGGACAGTCTTGCGTTGCATGGAAGTCCTCCGGGAAAAGGGGCGTTGATCGGGCGTTCAAACGGGGAATGGGATGTCAAGTTAGCGCGAAGTTGGCGGGGCGGCAAGTATGTTCCGTTTTGCGGCTGGATGAGCCACGCTTCGAGGGGCGGCCGTAGGTTGCGCACTGCGCACGCGACGTGAAAGTTGTTCGCGGTAATTGCGACTTTGGAGGGGAAGCGGTGCGCGATGCGCACCCTACGACCGCTTCCCCGCAACAGGTCACGGCTTGCGTCGCTGCTGGAGGATGCATTCGGTAAGGAACTGATTCCGGTCGAATGACTGCCCTTTTGCCAGTGCCTGCGCCTCCCTTGCTTCCACCTGCGAAAAACATGGCAGGCGGGCGATGTCGCTATCGGATTGGGGCGCGGACTCGGCGGGGGCCGCCGGGCTTGATCCGATCGGGGTGGAGATATTATCGATGCGGTCGAGGTTGATCCAAATGCGGGTGCCGCGCGGCCAGCGGAGGTCGTCGGAGAGGACCGAGAACTGTACCCAGCCCTCCCTGCCGATCTCTGCCACCCGCGCCGTGATTTCCCCGCCGCCCAATGCCATGCGGTGAGTTGTGCCGGGCCTGACGCCGAGGAGATCAAGCGGCGCCGCGACCGAAATGTGCGCCGACAGGAGTGTGGTCAGAAGCAAAATGGCAAGCCGCAGCGAGGCCAGGGAAGTCTTGTTCATGGTGCCTCCATTCAATGGTGATGGAAATGACAACAAGGATAGCCGAGGTTGCATCGCGGGGCAGCGATACAGGCGTGGCGTGGATGCAGCGGCTGCGCTTGCAGGAGCAAACCCCAGCACTGGCGCGCCTCATCGGGCGATAGCGCGCCAGGGACCGCGCCAATGCTTGAGTTTGCTTCGCGCCCCGTGAAATAACGGCAGGTCCGGCGCCCGCTCGCGGTACAATGGCGGCGGGAGTTTTTTTGTCATCCGCCCCCGCTCACTTAGCTTCTGTTTCGCCAGGCGTGCAAACGTGCCGTCGCTATCATGTTCGTGTCATCGCGATCGGTCCCGCCGCCCCCTCCCTCTGAGCTCCCCGGGCACTTTGTATTAAGGCTGTCGAGATGTCATTTGCATCGTTGAATCTTTCCCCCGAGTTACTGCGCGCGGTCGCCGAGCAGGGTTACACCGAGGCCACGCCGATCCAGGCGCAGGCCATTCCCGCGATCCTCGATGGCAAGGACATCATGGGCTGCGCGCAGACCGGCACCGGCAAGACCGCGGGTTTCACGCTGCCGCTGCTGCAATTGCTGGCGCCACATGCCAGCACCAGCACCTCGCCGGCGCGTCATCCGGTGCGCGCACTGGTGCTGGTTCCCACGCGCGAACTGGCGGCGCAGGTCGAGGAATCGGTCCGCACCTACGGCAAGTATGTGCCGCTGCGCGCCGCCGTCGTCTATGGCGGCATCGATATCAAACCGCAGATCAAGGCGCTGCACGCCGGTGTCGAGATTGTCGTCGCCACGCCGGGACGCCTGCTTGATCACCTCGAGCAGCGCAGCATCAATCTTTCGCAAGTCCAGATCCTGGTGCTCGATGAAGCCGACCGCATGCTCGACATGGGCTTCCTGCCGGATATCAAGCGCATCCTCAGCGTACTGCCGCCGCAGCGCCAGAACCTGATGTTCTCGGCCACTTTTTCAGAGGAAATCAAGAAGCTCGCCAACCAGATCATGCACAGTCCCACGCTGATCGAAGTAGCGCGCCGCAACGCGCCTTCCGAACTGGTGTCGCACTCGGCTTACGAAATCCCCGCCGGCCACAAGCACGCATTGCTGGCGCACCTGATCCGCAGCCGCGACATGCAGCAGGTGCTGATCTTCACCCGCAAGAAAATCGATGCGGATCGTCTCTCGCGCCAGTTGCAGCGCGACGGCCTGCTCGCCACCGCGATTCACAGCGACCGTTCGCAAGGCGAGCGCACCATTGCGCTGGAGGAATTCAAATCCGGCAAAGCGAAGATTCTGGTGGCCACTGAAGTTGCCGCGCGCGGACTCGATATCGATCAGCTGCCATACGTGATCAATTACGAGTTGCCGCATACGCCGGAAGATTACATCCATCGCATCGGCCGCACCGGCCGCGCCGGCATGACGGGTGAGGCAATTTCCCTGGTGAGTCCGGACGAGATGGAATACCTGGTCAACATAGAAAAACTTCTGAAGCGGGCGATACCGCGCTTGCCGGCGCCGCCCCTGGGCGAGCCGAAACGTGTCGGGCGCAGTGGCGGTAGCGCCGACCGGGCGCGAACCGGCAGCCCCGATCGTGCCCGTACCACCAGCCATGCGGAGCCGGTTGACCGCGAAGAAGCGCGCCAACAACGCACCATCCGCGAGGCCAAGGAATCCGGCCGTTCAAGGCCGCGGGGCGGGCGAAATGAACGAGATGCGAACACGCCTTCCACGCCTTCGAGCAACCTGCCGCATTTCGATTTCAGCAAGCCCTACGAACCGACCGTGAAACCCGCTGCCGCGACGGTTGAAGTCGCGGTGGAGTCCGGCCACAAACGCAAGGCCGCGCGTCCCACCGGCGCGCTGCTCGGCGGGCGGCGCAAGACGGAAAAGCAGTCGTAACGCGCTGGCGCTCTCTTAATATGTTGCCCCGGCGCAGGCCGGGGGAGAAGCGGGGAATTCGCAGAGCATGCTCTGCGCCCGCTGAGCGACAAGCCGATGCATGGGCTTGGCCTAATTTGACGTTGACGAAATTGGCCCCGGCCTGCGCCGGGGCGACAGTTTGTTGAAGTCCCTTCAGCCCGGCTGCGGCAACCATCAGAGATGCGCGGCTACTGCCCTTTGATACAAAATCCGCTTGCGTTCGTCGGCCGATAGACGGCAATTGCCCCCGCCATCCCTGACAAGCACAAAAATGTCGCATCTGGTTACAGGTTCATCCCCGCGCCATTGATAAAGGTGGCGTAATGTATGCCCTGAAGAAGTCACACAGGGGTAATCAAGATGGCGACAGATAAGCGGCGGTACGGCGCGACAGGATTACGCAGGCTGCGATCCATGGCTGCATCCATCGCGGCCTTACTGATATTCACGTTGGGCAGCCTCGCTGCCCATGCACAGGCGGCGCAAAATCTCGTCGGCTTCTGGTGGAAGCCCACCGAGTCCGGATGGGGATTGACCATCCAGCAGCAAGGCGCCCGCACTTTTGCTGTCTGGTTCACCTACGACGCACAAAGCGCGCCCATCTGGCACACGCTCGATTGCGCTTTCGCCGGCAGTACCTGCGCCGGCGATCTCTACACTGCCACCGGCACGCCGTTGTCGCAGATCACCGGCAGCGCCAACATCACCGCGATCAAGTCCGGCACCGGTTCGATCACGTTGACCGGCGGCAATCGCCTGTCGCTTGCCTATACGATCGGCAATGTCACCCAGACCAAGACCAGCCTTGAACCGCAGAATTTTGCGGCCGCCGGCCAGGTGCCGTTCTGTTCGCTGCAGGCATTGACGGGCGCCAATCCGCGAGCGGGACTGAGCAATTACACCGACCACTGGTGGGGCGGCGCCAGCGCGTCCGGCTGGGGCGTGCAGATTTCGCACCAGGGCAACCAGGTTTTCGCCGGCTGGTACAGCTACAACCCGCAGGGCACCGCGACCTGGCTGACCGCCATCGGCACGCAGGACCCGAACAATGCGCGGCGCTTTACCGGCAACCTGTATCAGGTGAATCCGGGCATTCCGTTTTCCACGATCAGCGGGCCCGTGCCGTCCACTGCCACCACGCAGGCCGGCACCTTCGAGTTCAATTTCGCCAACGGCGAAGCCGGCACCTTCATTTATTCGCTGCCGGCGTTCAGTATCAGCAATCGTTCGCTGGCCATCCAGCGGTTTGCCGTGACCAGCGGTGCACTGAACGTCTGCGCGGTGGCGGCGCCGGCTGTGGTGCCGGCGGCGGACGCCTCGCGCTTCCTGGCCCAGGCGACTTTTGGCCCGCGCATGAACGACATCGACGCTGTCTCCCAATCGGGATATGAGGCTTGGATCGACAGCCAGTTCGCCAAGCCGCAATCCCTGCATCTGCCGCCGGTGACGGCCTATCTCAATACCCTGCCGGCGGAATCGCAGCGCGGCCAGGCCGCCTTCCAGTGGAGCATGTGGAAGAATTTCGCCACCGGCGACGATGCGCTGCGGCAACGCGTGGCGTTCGCACTGTCCGAGATTTACGTGGTCTCGATGAACAGCAATATCGCATTCAATTATCCGCGCGGGCCGGCGAATTATCTGGATGGACTGGGCACGCATGCGTTCGGTAACTTCCGCAACCTGATCGAGGCAGTGACCTATTCGCCGATGATGGGCCTCTACCTCTCCCATCTGCGCAACCAGAAGGAAAGCGCGACGACCGGCAGCGTGCCGGACGAAAACTACGCGCGTGAGGTCATGCAGCTATTGACCATCGGCCTGTATGAACTCAACCAGGACGGCACGCAAAGACTCGATGCGCTTGGCAAGCCGATCGAAACCTACAGCAATGCCGACGTCTCGGCATTGGGCAAGGTATTCACCGGCCTGAGCTGGGCGGGACCGGATACGTCGAACAACCGCTTCAACGGCGGTGGCACACCGGTCGACACCGACCGCGAAATCAAACCGATGCAGGCCTACAGCCAGTACCACTCGACTTCGCAAAAACAGTTTCTCGGCGTCAACATCCCTGCCACCACTGTTGCCGATACCAACGGCGATATTCGCATTGTGCTCGACCGGCTGTTCAATCATGCGAACACGGGACCGTTCATCGGCAAGCAGCTGATCCAGCGCCTGGTGTCCAGCAATCCCTCGCCGGCGTATGTGTCGCGGGTGGCCGGCGTATTCAACAACAACGGCAGCGGCCTGCGCGGCGACATGAAAACCGTCATCAAGGCGATCCTGCTCGACCCGGAAGCGCGTGCCGCCCCGGTCAGCACCAGCACGCGCGGCAAGGTCCGCGAGCCGATCGTGCGCCTGGTGCACTGGATGCGTGCGTTCAACGCGCGTTCAACCGATGGACGCTTCCTGCTCGGCACCACCTCTGACCCGGCGACGCAACTCGCGCAATCGCCGATGTACGCGCCATCGGTGTTCAATTTTTTCCGGCCGGGCTACATCCCGCCGAATAGCCGCATCGGCGCCGCCGGGCTGACCGCGCCCGAGATGCAGATCACCAACGAAACCTCGATGGCCGGCTACCTGAACTACATTCGCGGGGTGGTCAACGCCGGCGTCGGCACGCGCACCAACGGCGTGCTCGACATCCAGGCCGACTACAGCGCCGAGCTGGCGCTGGCGGCCAATCCCGACCTGCTGGTCGACCGCGTCAATCTGCTGCTGGTGGGCGGAAACCTCACGAGCGCGACCCGCAACCTGATTCGCGATGCGGTTGCGTCCGTGGCGATCGGCACCGCCAACCCGAATGCGGATTCACGCAATCGAGTCAACCTCGCCGTGTTCCTGACGATGGCGACGCCGGAATACCTGTTCCAGAATTAGTGCCTGAACTCGCGATGACTACGCATTGCCCAATTCCCAAACCCCGTCGTCCCAGCGAAGGCTGGGACCCAGTCCCTTCAATATCATTTCAGCACGGCAGTTGTCATCGGCGTAACTGATCACTCATGAACTTCTTGCTAGTCAGATTTTGTACGGACTGGGTCCCAGCCATCGCTGGGACGACGAGGGGTGTGTTTGTGGGACATCCGTTCAAACGTGAATTTGAAATGGAAGGCAAGCAATGAAAAACATCAATCAATCCCGCCGCGAATTCCTGCGCACCGCCAGCCGACTCTCGGTTGCCGGGACCGCCGCGCCGTTCGCGCTCAACCTCGCCACCATCGGCGCTGCCGCCGCGCAGTCTGCCGGCGACTATCGCGCGCTGGTGTGCCTGTTCATGTATGGCGCCAACGACCACAACAACACGGTGATTCCCTACGACACGGCCAACTTCAATGCCTACACCGGCGCGCGCGCGGGAATCACCCGATCTCTGGCCGAACTGCTGCCCCTGACCCCGGCGACGCCGCTCACCGGCAGCAATGCCGGACGCCAGTTTGCGCTGCCGCAGGAACTGGCGCCGCTGAAAACCATCTGGGATGCCGGCAAGCTGGCCATCATGGCCAATGTCGGCCCGCTGATCGTGCCGACCACCAAGGCGCAATACAACAACTTGTCGGTGCCGTTGCCGCCGAAGCTTTTTTCGCACAACGACCAGCAATCGATCTGGCAGGCGAGCGCGCCGGAAGGCGCCCGTGTCGGCTGGGGTGGACGCATCGGCGACCTGATGATCTCGCAAAATGCCAACAGTATCTTTACCTGCAATTCCATCAGCGGCAGCGCGGTGTTCCTGTCCGGGCAGTCATCGGTGGCGTACCAGCTCGGCACTTCCGGCTCGACCGCCATCTCCGGCATCACCGGTAACCTGTTCGGGTCATCGACCGCCAGCGGCACGCTCACGACGCTGATTACCAGCGGCGGCGCCAGCAACAGCGTGTTTACGCAAGACCTTGCGGAAACCACGCAGCGCTCCATCGATGCCAACGCCAAGCTCTCGGTCGCGCTGGCCACGGCGCCCGATTTTCCGCTGCCGGCCGAATTGGCCACCAGCAGCGTCGGCGCGCAATTGCGCGTGGTTGCGCGCATGATCGCTTCGCGCAACCAGTTGGGTGCCAAGCGCCAGGTGTTCTTTGTCTCGCTAGGCGGCTTCGATACCCACGATAACCAGCTCACCACCCAGCCCGGCCTGCACACTCAGATCGGCAATGCACTGGCCTACTTTTACAACACCACCGTGGCGATGGGCGTCGCCGACCAGGTGACGGCATTTACCGGTTCCGACTTTGGGCGCACGCTGACCAGCAACGGCGACGGATCGGACCACGGCTGGGGGTCGCATCACTTCGTGGTCGGCGGCGCGGTGAGAGGGCAGAACTACTACGGCACCTTTCCCATCATGGGACTGAATAACAACGACGAAGTCGGCTCCGGCCGCCTGCTGCCCACCACCTCGGTCGATCAATTCGCGGCAACGCTGGCGCGCTGGTTCGGCGTCAGTGCGAGCGATATGAGCTTGGTGCTGCCAAATATCGGCAACTTCGCTACAGCCAACGTGGGGTTCATGGCGTGAATAACTGCGTGCCGGCCGCGTAGTCATTCCGGAAACCAAAAAAATACTGAACCACAGAGACCACGGAGACCACGGAGAAAACCAAAGAGCAGCCTCTGTGGTTCAAGAAGTGCCGTAGGGTGCGCATCGCGCACGCGGTGTGGTCGGACGTGGAATCGAGATTGAATAGTTTTGGGCGAATGCCGGGGAGCGCGTGCGCGGTGCGCACCCTACGCCAGCTTGATAGCGCAATCACCTGAGGGAGGTTTCACCGCGCGCGCTCTCGGCGAAGACATCTTTACCGAGGCGGATGACATCCCATCGTTGCACGCAAATGTGCGTGAGGCCGTGCGTTGTCACTTCGACGAAGGATTGGCGCCAAAGTCCATTCGCCTGCATTTCACGCGCGACGAAATCATTGCCGCATAAGCGCTGATGGGAAGGCAAGGGATTGGGGCTTGCCTTTGCTGCTTAATCCCGCCAATGAACAATTGCCTTTTTCATCATTAAGGTTTACAGATAAAGAAGGC
>JANNGY010000207.1:0-4318 GCA_031404095.1 Betaproteobacteria bacterium
GACCACGAAGGTGCCCACGAACGAAAAGCGCGTGACCACGACCAACGGCACCTTGCGCGCTATCGCAAACATCACCGGCGTATCACCCACGGTGGCGAGGTCGGCCTTGCCATCGATGACTGCGTCCAGCGCACTGCGGCCACTGGTGTGTATCTGTAGCGCTACCTCCAGCCCCTCTTCCCGAAAATAGTTTTTGGCCGCAGCAACTTGTACCAGCGCCGACCCGAGATAGGTGGTCGTGGCGATGTTCAGCTTCTCCGCCGTCAGTGGCGGGTGGGGCCAAACGGCAATTGGTTGCCATCGGAACAAGCCGATTGCGCCGGCGGCCAATGCCAGCATGCCGACCATTGACGCTATCCATCGCCGCGATTTCATTTAGTTTCGATTCATTGCACTGTTAACGCATGTCGAGCAAATGGGTCAGTTCGCCAAGGGCCGGCGACAGTTTGCCGAGGTCACCTTCCGCCGGCGGCATCACCGGCACGTGCGAATCGTCGCGGATCAGTGCCTCGCGCTCCACGACCATGTTCTTGACGATGACGTTTTGACTGATACTCATGGCCAGCAATCCCGATGGCCCGCCGCGAAATAAACAACCACTGGCCGCGCCGTGGAGCCAGTTACCGACAGAAACTGAAAGTTATTCTATCGACGTGGCCGCCGGCAGCCATCAGGAAAAACCTGAGCGTGGCGTGCCAAATGCACGATACCCGCTGCGGCGACACGCCATGCCAGCCGAATCCCGCCCACCTGACGATGAGATTGAGCAAGAGGCCTGCGGGCAGACTACGATTGGGTCCCGGCCGACCGCGCCAGCCGCACAAACGCATCGCACAGGTCTTCTACCGCGCTGGCTTTGAAAATCAGTTCCCGCACCCCGGCTGCGCCCGCTTGTGAGCGCAAGGCCTCGTCAATGAACCCGGATGCCACTGCCACCGGCAGGTCAGCCCGGATGGCGCGCACTTCACGCGCGACGTCCAGCCCCGACATGCCGGGCATGTTGTAGTCGGTGACCACCAGATCGAATGAGGCTGGGTCGGCCCGAAGCGCAACGAGCGCCTCTCGCTGATCCGTGTAGGCGCTGATCCGCAAGCCGCGGCGCTCGATAAGGCGCCGGACCAGGAACACCAGCGATTCATCGTCATCGATATATAGAATGTGCTGGCCTCTGCCCGCGCCCGGCACAGCGTGGTTGGCGGCCTTTTCGCCATGAGCCAGCGCAACGGCTGGTGTCAGACTGGACGGCAAGTAGACGGTAATGGTTGTGCCCCTGCCCGGTCGACTGGCCGCCACGATCGCACCTTCATGCGTGCGCACGATGCCATGCACCACCGAGAGGCCCAGTCCCGTGCCCTCATCGACTGCCCGCGTGGTGAAGAATGGCTCAAAAATCCGCCCCAGCGTGATTGCGTCCATTCCGGTGCCATCGTCGCTCACCACCAGCCGCACCGTACGACCCGGATGCATTTCGTACAGCGCACGCAAAGCTGGCTGTGCGTCTGCCAGGGCCTTATCGAGCATCACCGTGTCCAGGCGGATGCGGATGCTCCCGGATCCGGGCGTGGCCTGCATGGCATTGGTGACAAGATTAATGATCACCTGCTCAATCTGGGTGGCATCGGCCAGTACAGCCGGTACGTCGGTGTCACAGTCAACGTCGATAGCCAGGCGCGCCGGAAGCGTCGCCCTGAGCAGGCGCACCGACTCATCGATGACCGGACCCAGCGCCGTCGGTGTGCGTACCGTCGGCTGCCGGCGGCTGAAGGAAAGTATCTGCTGCACCAGGCTGCGCGCGCGCGATCCGGCTTTGCGAATCTCCTCCAGGCTCTCCAGTGCCCGGGGATTGTTGGTCAGGTCCAGGCGCGCAAGATCGACATTTCCAAGGATGGTGGCAATGATATTGTTGAAATCGTGCGCGATGCCGCCAGCCAGCGTACCGATGGCCTGCATCTTTTGCGATTCACGCAGCTGCGCTTCAAGGGCGGCATGTGCGGTCTCCGCGTTCTTGCGTTCAGTGATGTCGCGGGATATGACAATGAAGCGCGGCTCGCTCCCGGCATCGGTAGATTTGCGGGTGACCGAAAGTTCGAACCAGTGGATGCCACTGGCCAGCGCCAACTTCATCTGCATGCCGCGCGACACGCCAATTTCGTTCGCTTGCTGCAATGCCGCCAGGGCTACTTCGGCCGCATCGGCCGGGAGTATTTCCCGCACGGTCTTGCCGACAACATCCTCGACGGACGCCGGCAGAAAATCAACATTCCCTGAGTGGAGTTCGTAGTAGCGCCCGTCCAATCCTACCTCGAACAGCAGGTCGGGAATGGCGTCCACGGTGGCATTCAGCTTGGCCAATGCCTGCTCGGTTGCCTGCTTCGCCATGCCGAGTGCCGCGACCGAGTTTGACAGCTCGGTAGTTTTCGCGATAACGCGGCGGCGCAGCGTTTGGTTCCAGAATGCCAGCACCATCGCCACCAGGAGCACGCCAAGCATTGCATAGGCGGCGTAGCGCGCGTAAAAGGTAACGCCCGGACCATCAAGTCTTTCTCCATACCATTTCTGCTCGATTGCCTTTTGCTCTGAATCCGGTATTTGCCTGAATCCGTCCTCGACCAGGCTGAGCAACGCGCTATCACCCTTGCGTACCGCGCGGTGGAATTCCCCGGTGTACAAGGGCACCGAATGGCGAAACTGCTTCTCGATGCCAAGCTGGTGAAGCAGGTACATGGCCGGTGGTTTATCCATGCAAAACACGCGTACATCGTCCGCGCCTGCCGCCGCAACCACTGCCGAGTAGCTGGTAAACACTCTCATGCCCTCGATACCGTGCTTGCGCAGCACGTCGATGCAGGCATCGCCGTCCTTGACGCCCACCGTGAATCCCTTCAGCGAATCAACGTTGACAATTCCGCCGATACTCTGGTGGAAGAAGATCGGCACCTCGAGCTTTGCATAAGGCGCGCTGAAATCGTAGATTGCCTTGCGCGGTTCGGTAATGAAGATGGTGTCAATGACGTCGGCCTTGCCGTCCTGCATGACCTTTTGCGCCTTCGACCAGTCCATTGCCTGCAGATTCACGGCAATACCCGTGCGGGTTTCCCACAGTGCCCAGGTATCGACGAGGATTCCCTGCACCTTTCCGGACGAATCGCGAAAGATGAAGGGCGGGTAATTGTCATCCATGACGACACGGATCGAGGTCGGCCGCGCGTCCGCCTTCTGTTCCTGAGCCTGGGGGGTGCTTACCGCGCAGCACAGCATCAGTAAAGCCCGCACGGACGCACGCAGGAGCCGCGCAAGCGGAAGTCGCGTCCGAAGAAGCCGCGCCCAGTCTTCAAAAAAACCTCCCTCACATTCCTTTGGGCCTTGGGGAAATCGGGCCGATGGCGCTGAACGAAACGGGACAGGAAGGCGCAGGGCTACTGGCTTGCGCGAATTTCGTGAAGTGACTTGCATCAGGAAGATTTCGCTGTCGCCGCGACCGTCCGCGCCAGCCGCGCGAACGCGTCGCACAGATCTTCCGCCGCGCTGGCCTTGAAGATCAATTCGTGCACCCCAGCGTCGTCCGACTGCGTGCGCAACGCCTCGTCGATGAAGCCCGAGGCGATCGCCACCGGCAGGTCGGTCCGGATCGCGCGCACCTCGCGCGCCACGTCCAGCCCCGACATGCCCGGCATGTTGTAGTCGGTCACGACCAGGTCGAACGACGCGGGGTCGGCGCGCAACGCGTCGAGCGCTTGCCGCTGGTCGGTGTAGCTGCTGATGCGGTAACCGCGCCGTTCCAGCAGACGCGTGACGAGAAACACCAGCGATTCATCGTCATCGAGATAGAGGATATGCTGATCGCTGCCGACAATTGGCGACGGGCTGTTCGCCGCCGCGCGTTCGACAAGCGCTGGCGTCACGGACTGCGCATCGGCGGCCGGCAGATAGACCGTGAAGGTCGCGCCGCTACCCGGCTGGCTATCCACGACAATGGCGCCCTCGTGGCCCTGCACGATGCCATGCACCACCGAAAGTCCCAGCCCGGTGCCCTCGTCCACCGCCTTGGTCGTGAAAAAGGGTTCAAAAATCCTTGCAAGCGTGCCGGCGTCCATGCCCGGCCCTTCGTCGCTCACCGCCAGCCGCACCATGCGGCCCGGGTGCCTGGCCTGCAGGTCACGCAGCGCCGGATGCGCCGCCGACGGAGCCGCATCCAGCAGCACCGTGTCCAGCCGGATGCCGATACGTCCGGGCCCGCTATGCATTGCCTGCATGGCGTTGGTGACCAGATTGATCACGATCTGCTGCATCTGGGTGGCATCGGCCAGCACGGCGGGCA
>JANNGY010000208.1:0-3726 GCA_031404095.1 Betaproteobacteria bacterium
GGCATGGCGCGAAAAGAAGTCGTCGGTGGTATTGCGTAGTATCACGGCCATCACCAGGGCGAGGCCGCTGTATCCGCAAAGGCGCGCCACGGCACCCGACTGTGCCTTCACGATGAACGTTCGTATCAACGCCGCGAAAAGGAACAAGACGACGAACCCGCCGATCACCCCCATTTGCAGCATGTAGTTCAAAACGACGTTATGGGCATGCCGAAACAGATGGCGCCAGCCCGGATCGAAATGGGCCGCAAACTGGTCCGGAAATGCCAGGTTACTGTAGCCATACCCAAGCAGCGGCCTGTCACCAATCAATTCCCACGCCACACGCCAGATGTGCGCGCGTCCATCCTGCAACAGGAAAGCAACAGGGCCCGCGCCGTCTGACGCCTCGTTTTCCGCACGGAACTGCATTGACGCTGCCATGAAGCAACCGATCAGGGCTAGCAGCCCGGCCAGAATCAGCGCTGCCCGCACGCGTTCCCGAGTTGATCGCTGGCCAAGGCACGGGATACCGGCACCAACCACCACCACGGCGGCATAACAGACCCACACCACCCGGTTTCCGGAAAGCCACGCCGACCACACCAGGCAAGGTACGGCAACACAGAACAGAAACGTCGCCTTGCGGCGCTGTGAACGGGCCATGAACGCGAGCAATCCAATCAACGCCGCCACCATCGCGAGCCAGGTAGTTAACCAGCCCACGTCGACGTAGGCACGGGCGGGACCGTACGCGCGCGGATCGACGGGCTCGAAAACCAGTATTCCGGTCAACACGACCAGTCCCGCCGTGAGGATGCTTATCCAGCGCATCATGTCGGCGCGAGTCCGGGTCAGCGCGTAAAAAACAAAGAACGCCAGCACTGACGTGAGGATGTCGCGTTTGACGACCGACAGGCTTTCGAGCGGCGACGGGCTCAGGAACGACCACATCGTGGCTGATGCCAGCCAGGCCGCAACCGCCACACCCAACAATTTTTCGGCTGGCAGCAGTTGTCTCAGTTGTCCGGCCCGAAAGTGCGCGAATCCTATCGCCGCAGCAGCCAGGATCAGCAGGCCACCGCGGACGCCGGCGCTTGAGCGAAACGGGGCGAAAAAAAGCGCCGCACTGGCTGCGACGACGGCAAACTGGATCAACCTTTCATTTGAGATGGTGAGGAGGCGCATCGGGGAATTTCAGATCACCCGCAGCATGGGCGCTGTCACGCGGAAACAACCACGGCATCCTGCCCAACCCAGAACGCAATACGTTCGTGCAATAACGGCTTGCATCCCAATGCGAGTTCCACCTGCATGGCGACATATTCGTCGGTCGTGAAGGTCGTGCCGTATTCGTCTGCCCCCAGTTGCGGGGATTCGCTGGAGCGAAAGAAACGCGTACCGGACGCATCGAATGTGACGCCCTCTTCCCGCGCCGCCTGCTCGTTATGCACGCTGAATATCAGCAGGCCGCCCGGCTTCAGCCCGCGATGCAGGTGAGTTAACCATTCGCGCCAGCGCTCGACCGGCAGATGGGTAAACAGGGACAGGACAAAAATGAGGTCGTATTGCTGCGGGTAAACAATCTCTCCGGGATTCGACGCCGAATAGAAAGCCTCCACGCCAAATTGCTCGCGGAGAAATTCGACCGATCCGGGTTGAATGTCGGTACATGTCACGCGGCCCGGCAGCGCTCGAGCCAGATGGCGGGTAAAGCGGCCGAAACCAGCAGCGAATTCCAGCGCGGAACTTGTTTTCATCAATGGCCGGTCGAGGCGCTCCAGCAACTGCATCAATTCCGCCATGGTCCGCCAGCCATCCGACAGGTATTCGCGAATGGGATTCTTCGCCAATGCGTGCGTGGCAAAGAAACGAAAGATGTCGTCGCGCGGATCGATGATGCAATTCACGTGCATCCAGCGGCCATATCGTTCGCTGGCGCCCATTCGCTCCAGGGCATTGTGCGCAGCGAGGCTTGATGGATCGAGCATCAACGCGTGCGCGAAAAGTCTGGCCGCTTCCGCCGGCTGCGAATCGATAAGGGCAGTGGCGCGTTCAAGCAGGGGATCCTGGCTATCGATTGGCATGCGTCGGATTATGCGCCGGCTTGCACGCCGGCGCCTTCCCGCACCAGGCGTTCCAGCAGCTGGCCCAGCATTCGCGGCGGCCCGGCATCATCAAATAATCCCGCGCGATTGGCCAGTATTTTCTGCGAAGCCTGGTTGCGATACGCGCCGTCCGTGGCGAGTCTTCGCGCGATCGCAAGATAGTCCTCGACGGATTGGGCAACCAGTTCTTCCATGCCAAGCAGCCTTAGCATGGCCATCGTCTGGCGGCCGCGCATGAACTCCCCGGGAAGCGTCACGATTGGCAGGCCCATCGCCAGCGCATCGAGGGAAGTATTGCCGCCAGACCAGTGAAGCGTGTCCAGCATGAGATCGCACAGCTGGTTAATGCGCTTGTAGTCATCGTGCCCGACACCCGGCAATATCTTCACGCGCCCTTGAGCAGGAAGCCCCTTGTCGGCGAACGCGATGGACAATCGCGCCACAAATTTACGTGTGATGTCCTGGTTCTGTCCCGCGAACATCACCAGTATTCCATCCGGGTCGTTGGCCATTGCCGCCACCAGCAATTGATCATTCGCCGGATGCACCTTGAACAGGGACTGCGGAAAAAGGTAAAGGTGGGCGCCTTCTGGTAACTGATAGTCGGCACGCGTCTTTTCGGCCACCGGCGCCGACAGTCGCGGAAGCTGGTAGCGCGTACCGATGCCGGGCAGCGTCAGCAGACTTTCGTTGTAGTGCGCCTGCGCCCCCTCGGGTTCCATGGCGGCACAGGAGAGGTAGTAATCAATGGTGCGGTGACCGGGCGTGACGGGATGACCCCAGGCGCAGACCTGAATCGGTGCCAGCCGCAGGGCCGCGAGCAAGTACCCTGTCAGGTCCATGCCCAGCTCCGGATAAACCAGTATGTCGAGATTGTCCGTGCGTATCTGTTTCAGGAAGAACGAAAAACTCTCTTCTCCCTGGTAAAAGTGATCTGCCGCCGCCCGCACCCGGCCCGTCAGATCGTCATCAGCGACATGCGTATGGTAGACAAACACGTCGAACACGCCGCGATCCAGGTCGGTTATCCAGCTGGCGAAATAGTTGCCGACAGTGCTCTGGTAGAAGAAGCGACTGCAGAAGCCCACCCGAATTCTGCGGTTCCCTGGGTAATTTCGCGCAAGTGGAAGCAGTTCATGAGGAAGCGCGCTTTGCGCGATGGCGCGCACAAAATCCCCGTACTTGCGCTGCAACTCCCGGTCATCCTCGCCTTGGTACGCGAGGAAGAAATTATTCGGGATCGAATCGCCGAATCGCTCCGGGATCAAGGAATGCGAAAGTTTGTCGACATTTTCAAGCAGGTAATCGATTCCTTGCGCGACACGTTCGCGGCACGCCGCGAGATGGGCTTCGCTGCTATACACACTTGGCAACAACAGCGCGGCGCGTGCGGTCGTCGTGAGATCGTCGGGCCGCAGTTCCAGCGAGCGCTGATACGCCTGCAGCGCCCCGCGCAAGTCATCGGTGGCGCCTGCCCGGTCACCTTGAAAGGTCCACAATTCCGCGCGCGCCGGCGATCGCGCCATCGCGTCATCGATAATTTGATCAACCTCCTGCGGGCGCTTGAGCTTGATAAGCGTTTTGGCCAGCAACAATGATGATTCGACCAGATCGGGTTTCAATTGAAGCGCAACCCTCA
>JANNGY010000209.1:0-4179 GCA_031404095.1 Betaproteobacteria bacterium
CCCGGCCGGCCTGCCTACGTTCCGCGAAGCGCTACGCGCCGGTGTCGAAGTGTTCCACACGCTGAAGAAGATTCTCCACGCCGAAAAGCACAATACCAACGTCGGCGATGAAGGCGGCTTCGCGCCCAACCTCGCCAATAACGAGGCGGCGCTGCAATACATCATGAAAGCGATCGCCGAAGCGGGCTATGTGGCCGGCGAAGACATTCTCATCGGCCTCGACTGTGCCGCCAGCGAATTCCACAAGGATGGCAAATATCGCTTCGAAGCCGAGAAGCTTGCCTTCAACTCGGCGCAGTTCACCGATGTGCTCGCCACCTGGTGCGACAAATATCCGATCGTCTCCATCGAGGACGGCATGGCCGAAGATGATTGGGACGGCTGGGCCATCCTCACTGAAAAGCTCGGCAAGAAAATCCAGCTGGTCGGCGATGATTTGTTCGTGACCAACACCAAGATCCTGCGCGAAGGAATCAGCAAAGGCATTGCCAACTCGATCCTCATCAAGGTCAACCAGATCGGCACGCTGTCGGAAACCTTTGCCGCCATCGAGATGGCCAAGCGCGCCAATTACACCGCGGTGATTTCACATCGTTCCGGCGAAACCGAGGATACGACCATTGCCGATATCGCGGTCGCCACCAACGCCTGCCAGATCAAGACCGGCTCGGCCTCGCGCTCTGACCGGATGGCAAAGTACAACCAGTTGCTGCGTATCGAGGAAGAACTCGGCGACGCCGCAAGCTATGCCGGCAAATCGGCGTATTACAACATCAGATGATCATCTCCCCTTCCTTCCCCGCGCAGGCGGGGGGTGAGGCGGGGAATTCGCGGAGCATGCTCCGCGCCCGCCGAACGCCAAGCCGCCGTATCGGCTTGGCCCAAGTCCAGATAAATTGGGTCCCCGCCCGCGCGGGGGAAAGGCGAATTTGCGACTGGATTCGCGGTAAATGAAATACCTGCCCCACACCCTCATCGCCCTCATCCTCGCCATCCAGTATCCCCTCTGGATGGGCAAGGGAAGCTGGCTGAAGGTCTGGGAGTTTTCACGCCAGGTGGACCAGCAGAAGGCAAAGAATATCCAGCTGGCGGCGCGCAATGCGGGTCTCGATGCCGAGGTCCGTGACCTGAAGCAGGGCATCGATGCAGTCGAAGAGCGCGCGCGGGTCGAAATGGGCATGATCAAGGCGGACGAAGTTTTCTACCAGGTGATCGACCGGCCCGCCGCATCGTCCCCCGCGACCAATCCCACGGCCGCATCGCCGGCGACCGGAAAGTGAAGGTCGCGGCCATCAAGAAATTTTGTGCCGGACTCCCCGGTGTCACCGGCGACATCAAGTGGGGAGTGGACCTGGTGTATTCGGTCGGCGGACGCATGTTCTGTGTCGCCTTTGTCGACCAGGCCCGCAAGGAGACGGTTTCCTTCAAGGTCGATGACGATCTGTTCCTGCAATATACGGATCGCGAAGGCTTCATTCCCGCCCCGTACCTGGCGCGCGCGAAATGGGTGCAGGTGATCGACCTGAAGAGAGTCGCCGACGCCGAACTGAAATCGTTGATCAAGCGATCACATGCGCTGGTTGCGTTGAAGCTGACGAAGAAACTGCGCGCGGAGTTGGGGATCGGCTAGCGTTCCATATCGACGCGCGACAGGCGGTCATCGCCGGGTTGAAAGAAAAGTCCTGAACCACAGAGACCACATTGCCAAACCCCAGCACCCGTGCGTCTCGCAGGCCATAAATCACTGCGAAGGCCCACCAATGCTGGTGTTTCTACAATTTGTCGTTGTGCGATGTCGCCTGCAAAAAGCAACTCAATGCGCTTGCCGCCGCACAGATGGCCCACAGGACGAAGAAGCCCAGTGTGTAGATCGCCGTGCGGCTGGCCTGGAGCGGATGCCCGAGGATCACGAGTTCGGTCGGATCCACCAGGGTGAACAGGATGCCGACACCCATCCCGGCCGCGATGAACGAGGGCCACAGCACCCACATGATGTATTTGGCCATGCCTGCTCCTTGCCCGACTACGTCACCGGCGCCGGCGCACGCGTTGGCGCAGGCGTTGGTGATTGGCTCGCGCCGCCCATTTCAATGCTGCCGCTGCTGGAAGTCCAGTCACCGGTGAGCCGCCAGGCGCGGCCCTCATCTTCCAGCGTCATGGACCAGCGCGCCGAATCGATGGCGGGCATGGCCGCCGAATAGCTGCCGTCGGCGGCGCGCGCCAGGAATATTTCACGATCAAAGCCGCTGCGTGTCGGGTGGTGCAATGTCAGGCGCAGTTGTGCCGCCGCCGGCGCATTATCGACGAAAGAGAGCGCGATCCGGCCTCCCGGCTCCAGGGAAATGCGCGCGCGATAACCAAGTTCCTTTGCGCGCGCGTCCCGGCTCAGCGTCATGTTGATAGCCTTGCCCTGCTTGTAATAGTCGTCGGCGACGAGGCCATCCGAACTCTGGATCGCGAAACCGAGCGTGACGAATCCGGCGACCACGACTATCGCCGGGCCGGCCATCAGCAGCCACGGCCACGGTTCTCGGTACCACGGGTTGTTCGTGGGCGGGGGGATGGCATTCATTAGGGCTCCTCTGGCATTCAGGATTTGAAGAAAATGGATTTCTCGTGCAACGAAAACTCGTCCGGGTTGGGCTTGCCCTGTGCATCAATGGGAACGATGTGAAACTCGATGCGGGTGGAACCCTTTTGCGCCTTGTCGGCCGGTGCGCGCAGAGTCAGCGTAAACATCTGCGTGGTTGCGGGGCCGATCTCGATCGGCAGGGTCATGCCGCCCACCTTGAGATCGTCAACGCCGGTCGCGGTGATTTGAAGCCGGCGAGTCTGTTCCTGTGTATTCATGACCTGCAGCCGATAGACATTTTCGATCAACCCGTCCGCCACCTCGCGGGAAAGCGAGGTGCGATCGCGAATGACATCGACCTTGACCGGCACCCGCAAATAGAGGCTGATGCCGGCGGCGATGATGATCGTCCACAGCACGGCGGTGTAGATCATGACCCGCGGCCGGAACACCCGCCTGATCATCTCCTTCCAGCCCAGGTGCTGGCTGACGCCGTTGAGCGAAGCGTAGCGGATCAGGCCGCGCGCATAGCCCATCTTGTCCATCACCTGGTTGCAGCCGTCGATGCAGGCGGTGCAGCCGATGCATTCGTACTGCTGGCCTTTGCGGATATCGATGCCGGTCGGACAAACCTGCACGCAGATTTCGCAGGAGACGCAATCGCCGAGCCCCGCCGCCTTCGGATCGACTTTCTTCGAACGCGAACCGCGCGGCTCGCCGCGTTCCTCGTCGTAGGCCACCACCAGGGTATCGCGGTCGAACATGACCCCCTGAAAGCGCGCATAGGGGCACATGTACTTGCAAACCTGTTCGCGCATCCAGCCGGCATTGCCATAGGTGGCGAAGGCGTAGAAAAACAGCCAGAACGCCTCCCACGGCCCGAGCGTCCACATGAAAACCTCACGGCCGAGATCGAGGATCGGCGAAAAGTAGCCGACAAAGGTGAAGCCGGTCCAGAGCGAAAGGGCGATCCAAGCCCCGTGCTTGGCCGTCTTCAAGCCGATCTTCCTTGCCGACAGTCCGGCGCCGTCGAGGCGCATTTGCGCGACGCGGTCGCCCTCGATCTTGCGCTCGATCCACAGAAATATTTCGGTGTAGACCGTCTGCGGGCAGGCGTAACCGCACCACAGGCGCCCCGCCACCGTGGTGAACAGGAACAGCGAGTACGCCGCGATCATCAGCAGGATGGTGAGATAGATGAAGTCCTGCGGCCAGAAGACGACGCCGAAAATGTAGAACTTGCGCGCCATCAAATCGAACAGCACCGCCTGGCGGCCGTTCCACGACAACCACGGCGAGCCGTAGAAAACCAGTTGCGTGAGAAAGACCAGCGCCCAGCGCCACTTCGCGAACCAGCCGCTGACGGCCCGCGGATAGATCTTTTTGCGCACCTCATAAAGCACCTGCTCCTGATCGCCGGCGGCGTCAGGAGCAGGGTTGATGGGGATGACCGTTGAGGTGCTGATCATCAATGCCCATTCCAATTCCAGTTCATGAGCGCAGGAATTGTGTTCTCAAATTGCCCGTCGCCAGTACAAAACAGAGGAATACGTTATCGAAGCTCTCATCCGCAAAGGAGAGGTTGAAGATATCCGCCTGGCGGAAGG
>JANNGY010000210.1:0-2513 GCA_031404095.1 Betaproteobacteria bacterium
GTGGTGTCATTGAGTCGCGAGGGCAGCAGCACGCCGGCAGCCGGAAAGCCGAGATCGACCGACACCGAACCGCTCAGCGCGCTGGCATCACGGCTGACCAGGATGTCGCGCTCCGTATGGGTGGTTACCGAGGTCAGGTCAAAACCGCCGAAGCCAACCTTGACCGTCATATCGGCAATCGTCGTCTTGTCCTCGAATTTCTCGCGCTGCAGCAGGTATTGCTGGCGATCCTGGAAAGTCACCGCCGGTACCGTGGTGGTAAACGGGTTGGCATACAGGTTGTATTTCTCCTGTCGGTTGAAGCCGTCCGCAGTTACCTTCTGGGTAACCAGGCGCGGCGTGATCGTCACGTCCCGGGTCGGCTGGAAGGTAAAGCTCAACCGGCCTCCCATGCGTTCACCCTCATTGACATCCTTGCCGCCGCCCGGGCCCAGGGCATCGATCCAACCGCCAAATTTGGTGTAATAGCCAACCACACGCATGGCCGCGGCATCGTTCATGGGCACATTCAGCGCCGCCTTCACGCCACCGCCGGTGCCGCCGTCGGCAATTGTGTTCAGGTTGGCTTCGACGGCCCCCTCGCTGACACCAATCTTCGCCTCATTGGTGATGTAGCGGATCGTGCCGCCGATGTTGCCGGAGCCGTAGAGCGTGCCTTGCGGGCCGCGCAGCGTCTCGACGCGCTTGAGGTCGAACAGATCGAGGTCAGGTGTGAACAGCGACATCGAAATCGCCGTTTCATCGAGGTAGACGCCAACCTGTTCCTTGACGCCGGGCTGGTCGCGGACGATCTGCCCGGAGGACACGCCGCGGATCGACACCTGGCTCTGCCCCGGCCCAAGATTCTGGATGGAAAGACCGGCGACATTGCGCGACAGATCTTCAAGCGTGACCGCGCCGGACCGCCGGATGTCCTCTTCGGTCTGCGCGTTGATCGAGAACGGTACATCCTGCAAGGCGGTCTCCCGTTTCGTCGCGGTGACGACGATGCGTTCGATTACTTCGGGGCCAGCCTTGGCGGGCGGCTGCGCTTGCTGGGTCGTTTGGGCGTAGGCCACATTCGCCGCGCCGATCGCCAAACCGGAAGGGAAAACCAGCAGTATGGCCTTTGCTATTGGACGCAATTTCATGATGTGATCTCCTCGGAGTTGTTGGAATTATTCTTGACGCGAACACAATCCTACACCAGGCTTGGACGGCCTGAGTGCACGAAGATAAAAAGGGCGTGGCCCGAATGGCACTTACTTGAGCCGAAAACTAACGCCGGACGAGACCAGTAGCCCAGAAGTAGCGCAGCGCATTCCGGGGTGGCTTCCGCAATTTGCGCAAATTTCCCGGAATCCGCTACGCTTCTTCCGGGCTACAGTTGGCTTAAGTAAGTGCCATTCGGGCGTGGCCCGCATTTTCACCAGGCAATGAATATATCGGCCTGACCCGAATGTCATTACCTGACGGCGAATTCCGCAATAAAGCTTTTCGTCTGGGCAAGATGGCTCCTTCCCCCGGCAACGGTGGAAGGAGGCACGTGAGTCAGGTACCGCGCATTCTCTTGCAGGTACGTTCGTTTAAAGTAGTGACATGGGGCCTTGACCCTCAATCTCGCTTTAACATCCCCCAATGATCCCTACGCAACAAATCCGCGAACTTCATCTCACCCATGGCACGAGCGAATCACGCTCGCCGTTCATCAGCGCGGCGAGCGGCCTGGTAAAGGTGAACGAACTTCTGTACGTGGTGGCCGATGACGAACATCACCTGGGCGTTTTCTCGGCTGGCCATGTTGGGACCGGTGACATGGGGCCCGGCGAACTGGTTCGGCTGTTTGAGGGAACGCTGCCCGATAAAACCAAAAAGCGAAAAGTACTAAAGCCGGACCTGGAGACGCTGTTGTTGCTTCCCACGTTTGCCGGCTATCCGCACGGTGCGCTGCTGGCAATGGGTTCGGGCTCGAAACCCAATCGCGACACGGGCGTATTGCTTGGCTTCGATGCGTCAGGACACGTCAATTCAGCGCCAAGGCTTATCGATTTGAGTTTGCTGTACGACGCGCTGCGCGCCGAAGTCGACGCACTGAATATTGAGGGCGCGGTCATTGCCGGCGGCCAATGCATGCTCTTGCAACGCGGCAACAAGGGTGCGGTCAATGCCTTGATTGCCTGCGAGCTTGATTCGTTCCTCGATGACCTTGCCGCCAACCGTGCGCCGCGATGGCACACGTCACCTGTCGTGCGCGCCATTTCACTCGGCGACATTGACGGCGTACCACTGTGCTTCACCGATGCCGCGGCCTTGCCGGATGGCAATTTACTATTTACCGCTGCCGCCGAAAACACCGATGACAGCGTCGACGACGGCGCGTGTGGGGGATCAGCGATCGGTATTATCGAAGCCGATGGCGATGTAAAGACGATCGAACGATTGGATCAGCCCTACAAAGTGGAAGGTGTTGCTGCCACGATGCGCGCCGACGGAATTCATCTGTTGATGGTGACGGATGCGGATGATGCGAGCAA
>JANNGY010000211.1:0-8179 GCA_031404095.1 Betaproteobacteria bacterium
TCATCGACGGCACCGGCAACAGCTGGTACATCGCCGATCTGGCGATACGCGACGGCAAGATCGCCGCCATCGGCAGGCTTGATCATTTCACGGCGGCGCGCACCATCGATGCCGGGCGGCAAATCGTCGCACCCGGCTTCATCGATGTTCATGCGCATATTGAATTCGGCCTGTTCGACAATCCTACCGCTGATAACTACCTGCACGATGGCGTGACGACAGTCATTACCGGCAACTGCGGTGGTTCCGCCGATAGCCTCAAGGAATTCTTCGCGCGCATCAACCGTGACGGCGCGTCGATAAATGTGGCCTCACTGGTCGGGCACAACACGGTGCGGCGCCAGGTGCTGGGGCTTGCCAATCGCGCGGCATCGAATGAAGAACAGGCGCGCATGGAGGTGCTGGTCAGCCGGGCGATGAAGGAGGGCGCCGTTGGGCTCTCGACAGGGTTGCTCTATTTGCCGGGCATGTACAGTTCCACGGAGGAAGTGATCGGCCTCGCGCGCGCGGCGGCCGGGCACCAGGGCATCTACGCATCGCACATCCGCAATGAAACCGACAAGGTAATTGAGGCGATCAACGAAGCATTGGACATTGGCCGGGCTGCCGGCACACCGGTGCAAATCTCGCACCTGAAAGTGGGCGGACCGGCCAATTGGGGGCGCTCGCACGACATGCTTGCGCTGATCGAGCGCGCGCGCGCACAGGGGCTCGATGTCACAATTGACCAATATCCGTACACTGCCAGCAGCACTTCACTCAGCGTCATGCTGCCGGACTGGGCGGTCGAGGGCGGCGACGATGACATCCGGAAGCGCCTCGCCGATGGCGCGCAGCGGAAGATGATTGCCACGGAGGTCCTGGCGAGCGCGCGCAGGAATAAGCGGCCGGATTTCAACTACGCCGTGGTCACCAGCCACGCCGCGGACCAATCGCTCAGGGGCAAGAGTATCTCGGCAATCAATCGTGAACAGAGAGGCCGGCCGCCAACGATTGAGTCGGAGATCGAAACCATGCTCGATCTGTTGGCAGCCGGTGGCGCGCAAATGGTGTTTCACGGCATGCACGAGGACGACGTGCGCACCATCATGCGCTATCCGTTCAACATGGTCGGCGCTGACGGCGGGGTGCAGAACGGCAAGGGGCTGCCGCATCCGCGCAGCTACGGCACCAATGCGCGCGTGCTGGGCAAGTATGTGCGCGAAGAAAAAATCATTTCGCTGGAAGAGGCGATTCGCCGCATGACCTCGCTGGCCGCGCAGAAATTCCAGTTGAAGGATCGCGGCCTGCTGCGCGAAGGCCTGGCTGCCGACATCGTCATCTTTGACGACAAGCAGATCATCGATAAGGCCACGTTTGAAAATCCGCACCAGTTTTCCACCGGCATCAGCCACGTGCTGGTCAATGGCAAGAGCGTGATCGAAGCAGGCAAACATTCCGGCGCGCGCAGCGGAATTGCGCTCATGGGCCCGGGGTTCTTGCCGGACTTGTAATGCAACTGAATTTCGGCATCAGTGATGCGCTGGTTGCCTCTCTCTACGCGCTGTTCGGCGCCGAAGGTAATCGGAATTTCGGGATACTCTTTCGCACAGCCGCACTTCAGGTGTCTGATTCACGCTCTGCGCCCCCAGACGCGCGAGAAACCAAGGCTAAAACCGCAAGGACAGGCAGGTCAGCCCGCCGTCCATTTTCCTGAATTCGCTGGTATCAACACTGATGATATCCAGGCCGAGGCGTTCCAGCTTTGAAAAAGTATCGGGATAGCCGGCTGGCGTGATCAGCGTGTCGTTGATCCACAAGGTGTTGCCGGCATATTCCTCTTCCTTTGATACAACGATTTGGTCGAAGCCTGCAAAGGCGGGATGCCGTGCACTGTCTTCGCTCAACATCAAGGTATTGCGGCCAACGAAATTCACGAGCGATTTCAGGTGCAGGCCGGCGCCGATCTCGATGGCGTCCACGCGATAGCCAAATTTCTCGACGATCGCCGAGAATTCCGAAACGCCGGCCTCATCCGTCCTGCCGCTTAGGCCGACAAAGAAGCGCTTGCCGATCATCAGGACATCGCCGCCGTCCATGCGCGCGCGTTCGCTGATGCGCTCGATAGGACGGAATCGGGCAAGCACCGGCTCGATGGTGGCGACTTCACCTTGCCTTGCGGGGGCGCCGGGATGGGTGATGAGGGCAAATTCCGGGGTGACGACGGCGGTATCTTCGACAAAGTGACTATCCGGAAACGCCGGCTGAGCAGGCAGCACGGTCACGCTCAGGCCAAGTCCGCGCAGCGCATTCAGGTAATCGTCGAATTGCGCGCTAGTCTTCTTCAAGTCGGGCGAACCCAGGCTGGCCGTGGTGAGGCCGCTGCCGCAGGAATCCGCAGGCAAGCGGACGATGGCGTGTGAGTATTGCATTTGGCTGTCGGTTGAGTCCTGGCTCAATTTCTTGATCCGGCGATTAACTAGGACGAAAGAGTTTCCTTTCCCCGCGCAGGCGGGGATCCAAGCTTGTTGAATTGCGCCACGAAACTTGGGCCAAGCCACTGCATTGGCTTGGCGTTCAGCAGGCGCGGAGCATGCTCCGCGAATTCCCTGCTTCACCCCCCGCCTGCGCGGGGGAGGGAAAAAAGTTGGCGAAAAGTCACCCTATTTGATCGCGGGAGAAAAACGTCCGCGGCGGCGCAAGTGACTCATTTGGCACAGTTGACAAGCGCTCAAACACTCACCACATGACTGCATACGCGGTCGCGCCCTTCATCCTTGGCGCGATACATCGCCTGGTCGGCGTGACGCAGAAAATCGTCGCAGCTCTCGCCGGCAGACCAGGTGGCCACGCCGGCGCTGAGCGTGACCCGCAGGCCCGGCTGGATCGTTGAAAAGTTGTGCTCGCCGATGGCGGTGCGCAGCAGGTCGGCGGCACGCCGGGCGCCCTCGGCGGATTGCTCGGGCATCACCATGACAAATTCTTCGCCGCCGAGTCGCGCCACCAGGTCGGTGCCGCGCGCATGCGCCCTCATAATCTCCGCAATGGTGCGCAGCACTTCATCGCCGGCGGCGTGGCCCGCATTGTCGTTGATGCGCTTGAAATGGTCGAGGTCCATCAGCACCAGGCTGAGCTGCCCGCCGTAGCGCTCGACGCGCTGCACATCGGAGCGCAAGCGCTCGTCAAAGCTGCGCCGGTTGGCCAGGCCGGTCAGCGTGTCTTCGCGGCTCTGCCGCGACAGAAGCTCGCTTTTGGTTTGCAGTTCAGCCAGCAATGCGGCGTTTTTTTCAAGGCTTTCTTCCAGCGCGCGCGTGCGTTCGGCCACACTGTCTTCCAGGCGCAGGCGCCATTCGTCGAGATCATCGAAGGTCTGTGCATCGGCGATCAGCGGCGCCGAATCCTCGGCCAGCGCCAGCAGCGCATTCTTGTCGGCGGCGGAATAGAAATGCGCGTCCGGATGCTGGACGCTGACGACGCCAAGTGTCCGGCCATTGAACGTGAGCGGCACGATCAGCACGCAGCCGGGCTCTTCGCCGGGCTGGAGGATGGCGCGCCGGCGGAGATGTTCCGGCGCATGGCGCCAGTCGTCGATCAGCACCGGCTCGGCGCGGGCGAACACCTCGCCCGCCAGACCGCTCGTCTGCGGACGCCGCGACGGCGCGCGGCGCTGGCCGTCGACTTCCTCCACCCGCAGGTCGAAATCGCCGCGATCGGAATCGTGCAGGGCAATGAACAGAACTTTTGACTGGAACAGCGTGTTCACCCGCCGGTACAGGCCTTCGAGTACCTGGTCGAGGCGTCGCAGCCCGGGTTCGCCTGGCTCGCGGCCGATCGCGGCGTCGAGCGTTTCCAGGCGCAGTTGGATTTTTCGGCGTGATTCGACCAGCGCATGCAGCGACAGCACCATCAGCACCACCAGCAGCAGGAACAGCGCCAGCACGTCGCGGCCGCTGTTGGCGAAGATCAGCGCCAGCAGTACGCCGAACGGCACGAAACAGAGATCGAGCAGCAGGTAACTCGGCGTCAGCAGGCGGCGGTAGTCGCGCCCGTCGAGCGCGTAGAAAACGATGATCATCGCCGAATTGATCAGTTGCAGAATCAACGCCATGGCCAGCACGGCGCGCACGCTCAAGGCATCGATGGTGCGGATCGGCAGCGGCCCGTCCAGCGCGTGGTAAGCGAGGCCCGCGGCCATGCCCATCAGCCAGATCATGCAACCGTTATGCAGTGAACGCTGCAGGCCGACGACCCAGGAATTCTGCCGGTAGCGGCGATTGAAAAACGGCCATAACAGTGCCGGTACTGCCATCAGCAGCGCCGCCTGCGGGGCGGAAAACAGGCATAGCGCGGCCACCTGCGGCATGCGTTCCATCGACAGTACACCCAAGGACGGCGCCGGAAAGCCGTACTGCCACACCAGCAGTTGCAACGCGACCAGGCCCAGCATCGCCTCGACCGGCGGCCACGGCGCAGCCGGCCAGCCGGCCACTGTGCCGACGACAATCACTGCCGCGAGAAGGATCGCGTTGTAGGCCCAGATGCGGCTGTCTTTGTGGCGCATTTGGACATTGTAACCACGGCCGGACGATCGCATTTCTGTTCTTGCAGGTCAGTGCCGGTGCATGGCCCGAAGCAGGGAAAGTGGTTCGCGAATCGCGCTGGATTCGCACCGGCCCGGGATTGTCCTACGACCAGCTGGAAAAGCCGCCTACAGACGCGGAACGGTGTGATCGATAGGCTGGGCTTGCACCTATTGCCGTATTCGCGCCCTGTGGCAACCCCACTAGCATTCCGAGAGCCCATGACTTCCTTATCCACGCCAACTCCCATCGTATTGCCTGCGTCGCGCCTCGTGATCACGTCAGGAGGAGGAGGTGTCGCGCTTGCGGGTAGCCTCGATACATCGACCGTGGCCGAGGCACGTCGCGCCGGGCACGCCGGGCACACAGACGTGAAGGACGCGAAGGACGCGAAGGACGCGAACGCGAAAGCGAAAGCGAAAGCGAATAAAAGAGGAGAAGGCGAAGAGACAGGGACGAGGAAAGGCGCCGGCAGTAGCCGCTTCGATCTTTCCGCGCTGACGGAACTCGATACCGCCGGGGCGTTGTTGCTTTGCGCCTGGCAGGAGCGGGGTGACACGCTGGTGGGCCTGCGCGCCGATCACGCGCGGCTGGTGAAGCTCATCGCCGGCCTCGACCGCTCCCTGCCGACCGCGGTGCCGCGGGCAGGCGGCCTGCGCCGATTCATCGTCGGCCTCGGTCGTGCCGGTACCGAAATTTTGCAGGACCTTGTCGAATTCATCGAATTTACCGGCCGCGCGGCAGCATCGATCGGCAGATTGCTGGTGCATCCGGGCGAATTGCGGCCGTCGTCGATCGCGCACCACATCGTCGAGACCGGTGTGAAGGCATTGCCGATCGTGGGCTTGCTCGCAGTAATGATCAGCATCGTCATTGCCTATCAGGGGGTGGCGCAGTTGCGGCCGTATGGCGGGCAGGACCTGACGATCGACCTGGTGTCGGTGTCGGTGTTGCGCGAGTTCGCGGTGTTGATTACCGCGATCCTGGTGGCCGGCCGGTCGGGTGCGGCGTTCGCAGCCGAAATTGGCGTGATGAAGGCGCGCGAGGAGATCGATGCGCTGAAAGTCATGGGACTGGACCCGATGCAATTGCTGGTGGCGCCGCGATTGATCGCGTTGCTCATCACCTTGCCGTTGCTGACGTTCTTTGCCGATGTGCTGGGCCTGATCGGTGGCGCGGTGATTTCGCAGACGTTGCTGGATGTCTCTCTCACACAGTACTTGCCGCGGGTGCGCGACGCCGTTGACCGCGGTGACCTGATCGTCGGCCTGATCAAGGCGCCGGTGTTTGCGCTGATCATCACGGTCACCGGCTGCATGCACGGGCTGCGGGTCACGGGTTCCGCCGAAAGCGTTGGTGTCGAAACCACGCGCGCGGTGGTGAAATCCATCTTTCTCGTCATCGTGCTGGATGCCCTGTTCTCGATATTTTTCGAAAGGGTGGGGATTTGAAGCACGACCGCGCAACCGATGGCGGAAACGCGAGTGTGAACCTGCAAATGGAAGGCGGCGTCATGTCGGCACGCGGCATCATCAACCGTTTCGGCAAGCAGACGGTGCATGACGGCCTCGATCTCGATATCGCGGCGGGCGAGGTGCTGGGCATTGCCGGTGGCTCGGGCTCAGGGAAATCGGTGTTACTGCGCACGCTGGCGGGGCTGCACCTGCCGCAGGCGGGCAAGGTGCTTGCCGGCGGGCGGCCGGTGGCGAGCTTGACGCCTGCGCAGCGGGCCGCGTTCATGGGCATGCTGTTCCAGCACGGCGCGCTGTTCTCTTCTTTGACGGTCGCCGACAACATCATGCTGCCGATGCGGGAGCACACGCAGCTGGCGCGCGGCGACCAGGAGAAGCTGGCAGCGGTGAAGATTGCGCTCGCCGGCCTGGACGCCGATGCCGGCGCCAAATTTCCGGCTGCGCTTTCCGGCGGCATGGCCAAGCGTGCGGCGCTGGCGCGCGCTTTGGCGCTCGATCCACAAGTGCTGTTGCTTGACGAACCCACCGCCGGCCTTGACCCGAACGCCGCCGACGGCATTGATCAACTCATCGGCCAGTTGAACGAAACGCTGGGGGTGACCGTGGTGGTGGTGACGCATGATCTCCACACGCTTTTCAGCGTGTGCAACCGTGTGGCGGTGCTGGCCGACGGAAGCATCACGGTCGGCACGCCGGCGCAAATGCTGCGAGCAAAGGAGCCGGGCGTTCGCGAGTATCTGTCCGGGCCGCGGGTCAACATGGCAAAAGCGGCGATGGGCGCGACGCCCCGGCAGGGTTCCACCACGAAAGAGGCGGGGTGACGGAGTGTCCATTTTCGCCAGGTATCCGCGTCCCGACCGGCGGTCAAGTCGCGGCCCGGGACAAATTTGTCCATTGATTGCAAATTGAAACGAGTAAAAGGAAAAAGATATGGAAACCGATAAACGCTATTTCGTTGCCGGCCTGTTCATCATCGGGCTCTCCGTGGGGGTGGCGCTGGCCTTCATGTGGCTGTCCGGTACCGATCGGCGCGACGATGTGTTGTACCGCGTCCGCTTTACAGAATCGGTAAGCGGCCTGGCCCCGGGAGAGACGGTCAAATATCGCGGCGTCGACGTGGGCACCGTCAAGTCGATGGCACTGAGCCCTGACGATCCGCGGGTGGTCGAGGTCAGCGTGAGCCTGCGCAAGGATGCGCCGGTCCGAACCGACACCCGGGCGATGCTCAAGCTGAAGGGTGTCACCGGCGGTGTGTTCATTGAACTGAGCGGCGGCAATCCCAAGACGCCGTCGCTGGTCGCCGCGACACCGGAAGGGGAGGTACCGGTCATCGCGTCGGAAAAAAACAGCCTTACCGCGGCGATGGATCAGATGCCGCGCGTGATCGAGAAATTCTCCGTGCTCGAAGACCAGGCCAAGCACGTGCTGAACGACGTGGCGGTCTTTACCGAGAAAGTGAAGGGAAATCCGTCATTGTTGCTGCGGCGGCCGAAAGATCCGGTTGAGGAAAAGACCGATGACAAGGCCGACGTCAAGGCGAAGAAGTCGCCGGACAGCAGGGTGCGCAATTGACCTTGCGGGCTGGACCATGCCCAATCACGGGTTCCACTGGCAGAAATGCACTTCCATTCAGGCCAACCTGTTCGGCGATGTCATTGCCACAGTGCGTTCATTGTTGCCGCCAGGTCTACCTTTGCCGCAGGCGCGGGTAAGATTGTGCCGATGACCTCGCCGGCCAGAGGCCATGTCTGTTCCTCGAACTGCGACAGGATCTCTGATGGAATGAATCGGCTGCGCAGCGCATAGACGTGCCGGTCGCCCATGGCCGACTGTTGGTGGACATAGAATCGCTGCGGCACCATCAGGTGCAGCTCGTCTTTCGCGCGCGTCATCGCCACGTATAGCAGGCGGCGCTCTTCCTCGATTTCGTCGCGCGACCCGGTACCGAGGTCCGAGGGGATACAGCCATCGACCAGGTTGAGCACATGCACCGACTTCCATTCCTGGCCTTTGGCCGAATGGATGGTGGACAGGATGAGGTAGTCCTCGTCCTTGTGCGGCACGCCGGAATGGTCGCTGGTGGCGCCGGGCGGGTCGAGCGTGAGTTCGGTCAGGAATCGTTCGCGGCTCGCAAAGGTGGCGGCGATG
>JANNGY010000212.1:0-11122 GCA_031404095.1 Betaproteobacteria bacterium
CTGCGCTCCTTCCGGGCTACCGGCTTCCTCCGGTTCCGGTTTTGCGCTTAAGGTAGCGCCATTGCAACCAATGCTTTCAAAGCGCCGAATGCCCGAGTGGCTGCCGCCGCCGCAACACGACGAGCGCGCACAGCCCGGCCAGCATCAACAATAGTGACTCCGGTTCAGGTACGGCAACCACATCGCCGGGGCGCACAGCCATAGCGTAAATCCGCTCGCGTTCCTTATAGACGTCGCCCTGGTAGCCAATTTCGGTGTGGAAGAACCACGCGTCTCTGGTATACGGCGCAACCTCCAACCCGAACCAGTAGCCGTTGGACTGCATGCCCGAGAAATTGCCGGTGTTAGTCAATCCCCATCCATTCGGCTGTTCACCTGCGCAGTTTGCATCCCCCGGCGGACAAATGGCCTTGTTACCAAGCGTGAGGTACCACAGGTGCGCCATTTCACTACCGCCGGTGTCGACGTTGAAGCCGCAGTCGGTGCCCCCTGCGTAGCTAAAATTGCAACCGGGTGTGCCGGTATCGGAAATGGTCGGCAACCTCCAGTCGTCGTAAATGCCCACCACCAAGTTGGCGGCCCAAGTGTTGGCGTCGGGCCAGACCATCTCTCCGTTCGCGTTGGCGTTGGCAAGCCAGGTAACGTCTAGGGCTGTGTCGTAGAAAGCATCTATCACCGAGTCGCCATCCAGGTCGCGCGCCTGAAGCGTCGACTCCCACGTGCCTTGGCCCGATACCGGCGAGGCGACGGCGGGGGATGCCGCGATCAGAACTGCCGCAGCGACCAGAATGGTGCCAAGTTGCTTTTGGAATGACATGATCGATCCTCCCAGTTCTTGTTCGAACTTGGCGAGATGCAGATGCCATGCCATGAAATAATATTGCCGTCAATTCAATGGCTTAGTGCAGAGCAGTGCAGTGCAGTGCAGTGCAGTGCAGTGTAAGAATTATCGACGGTTTTGGGAGCCCTCAAGGCGCAAGGCGGATTGCCATCAGCGCGCCTGCGCAATATCATATTGGTGCTAACTCACCAATATGCGAGTACCAATATGAGCCGCCTGACCATCACCATTTCCGACCTCCGCTACCGCGCGCTGAAGGAAGCTTCCGCGCAGCGGGACAAGACCATCGGGCAAATTATTGAAGAAAGCCTGGAGTTTTACGGCATCAAAACCCGCGAGGATGCCCGCGCCCTGGTGCAGCGCGCCCGCGCCCACAGCGGGCTGAGCTTAGCCGCGGCGTTGGCGCTGGCGGGCAAAGAAGTGAAACTCGCTCGCAAGCGTTAAGCACACTCACACGCAAGATTCCATGCCGCCGCCGGTCATTGTCGATACCAATGTGGTGGTCGCCGCTCTGCTGACGTCCCGCGCTGACTCGCCGGTGGCGCGGGTGCTGGACGGCATGCTCGCGGCCGCCTTTCCCTTTGCGATTTCGGACGCCCTGCTCGCCGAATATGGGACGGTGTTGCGACGTCCCGCGCTACGCAAAGCGCACGGCTTGGCTTCGGATGAAATCGACATGATCTTGCTGGATCTGGCGCAGCACGCGATCGTAGTCACGCCGGTGCCTGCGCCGCCCGCGCCGGACCCCGGCGACCAGCACCTTTGGGAACTGCTCGTTGCGCGCAAGGACTTAATGCTGGTCACGGGCGAGAAAGCATTGCTGCGGGATCGGGCGATGGGCCCACGGATACTTTCGCCCGCTGCGTTTGTCGAACGTTGGTTGGGACGATGATGCCGCAGTATCGTCCAGCGACACCTGATGCCAGGCGCTTCCCCCTTTGAAAAAGGGGGACTGAGGGAGATTTTTGCTCGTCGCGCGCAACGGTACGCACAATTCTTGGCACCTCAAATCCCTCCCAGCCTCCCTTTACAAAGGGAGGAGCTAAGCGCCACATCACCTTGAATCGCACCCCATCGCAAGGTGTCCAGGCGTTTGCACGTGACGCCGCGCTATACTTTTAATTCCCCTCCTGAACATCCGCCGGACTATCGATGCTCCCCACTGATGTCGTTCGCGTACGCAACCTCACTTATGAGTACCCGGGCGTTCGCGCCCTGGATGATGTGAGCTTTTCCGTGCCGCGCGGCAGTGTCACCGCGCTGGTCGGCCCAAACGGCGCCGGCAAGACCACCTTGCTGCGTTGCATGGCGGCGCTCGACCTGCCACTCGAAGGTGAGATCGAAGTCGACGGTATCGATGTGCTCGAGCATCCGCGTGAATGCCACCGCCGCATCGGCTACCTGTCGGATTTTTTCGGCCTCTACGGCGCGTTGACGGTGCGCCAGTGCCTCGCCTACGCGGCTAGTTCGCAGGGCCTGGCTGACGCCGACATCGACGCCGCCGTCAGCACCACGGCGGCGCGACTCAATATCACCGCCAAGCTGGATGCCGCCAGCGACAATCTTTCGCGCGGGCAGCGGCAGCGCGTGGCGATCGGCCAGGCGCTGATTCACGCGCCGGGCCTGTTGATCCTCGATGAACCCGCTTCCGGCCTTGACCCGGAGGCGCGCCATGAACTGGCCGGCCTGTTCCAGCAATTGCGTGCCGGCGGCATGACGCTGATTGTGTCCTCGCACATCCTCGCCGAACTGGATGAGTACTCGACGCACATGCTGGTGATGCGCGGCGGCCGCATCGTCGAATCGCGGTCACTGCTGGAGACGAACGGCTCTGCCGGGCGCAGCCTGGTGCGGGCCACACTGGCCGAGGGCGGCGCGGGCCTTGGCGATCGCATCCGTACCGCCATCGCGATGTTGGCCGACGTTGTAATGCAAAGCTGCGATGAAGCCAGCGGCCAGGTCGTGCTTGCCCTGCCGTCCGGCGCGGCGCCGCGCGTGGCCCTGCTGCAGGCGCTGGTCCAGGCCGGGTTGCCGGTCAGTGAATTCACCGATGAACGCGAAAATCTCCACGAATCCTACCTGCGCACGATGCGTTCGGCGCCATCCGATGCGGACCGGGAGCAACATGAGTAACCCGGAACTGCGGCGCAATCTTTGGCTGGAAATCACCACCCACCGCCTGCTGGCGATGCCGGTGGTGCTGGGGCTAGCTTTCCTCGCGTTGGCGGCGATCGACAAACCGAATGCGGTCGAGCATGTGAGCTGGCTGGGATTGGGCGGCTTCGGCGTGCTGACCATGCTGTGGGGATCGCGGCTGGCGGCCAATTCGATTTTCGACGAAATGCAGGAAAAGACCTGGGACTGGCAACGCCTGTCGACGCTGGGCCCGTGGACGATGACCTGGGGAAAATTGTTTGGCTCCACCGCCTTCGCCTGGTACGGCGGCCTGATTTGCTTGGCGGTATTCATGGTCACGGCGCCCGCCACCAAGGTCGCCTCGCCGATCACGCTGGGCCTGTCGCTGGTGTTGCTCGCGATTCTGTTTCACGCCGGCGCCATTGCCGCCGCGCTGCACACTTCGCGCACCGGCGCGGCCGTTCACCGGCGTTCGATCGGCATCGTGCCGACATTGCTGCTGCTCTACCTGGTGCCATTCACCCTGGCAAAGGCGTTCGGCTCGGCAGGGCTGGTCAATTGGTATGGAAGCAGTTTCGACGGCCTCGCGTTCCTGCTGATGTCGTCATTGGTGTGTGCCGCGTGGGCGGTGGTGGGCGCCTATCGCAGCATGTGCCAGAGCCTGGCGGTACGCACCACGCCCTGGGTATGGATCCTGTTCCTGGCATTCCTCACCGTCTACGGCGCCGGATTTGCGATTGGCGCAACCGACCCGCCGTCCGGACTCTCTCCCGCGCAGGCGCTGGCATTCGCCGGCCTGTTGGCCGCGCTGCCGTTTACCTACGTGATGCTGTTCACCGAACCGACCGGGCCGGTGGTGCTGCGCCGGATCGCGCAGAAAATCAGGCTTGGCCAATGGCATCGTGCCTGGCAGGAATTGCCCTGCTGGCCGTTGACGTGGCTGTTCGCGCTCTTGTGCGCGCTTGCCCTGGCTTCTGTCATCGGAAATGACGTCAGTGGCGCGCAACCGGCGTGGCGCGAACTGGCGCTGGCGCCGGTCGCCTTCGTGCTGCTCGCCGCGCGCGATGCCTCCATTCTGCTGTTCTTTGCCGCGGCCACACAGCCGAGGCGCGTGGTCGGCACCACCCTCGTCTACATGCTGTTGCTCGACTGGATCATCCCGGGGCTGTTGCTCGCGTTCGGCTTCGACGCGCTGTCCGCGCTGATTTTTCCGCTGGGCCAGGGAAATGCCTGGGCGAAATGTGCCGTGGCGCTGGCGCAGGCGTGCCTCGCCGGATGGCTGGCTTGGCGGCGGGTGCAGGCCAATTTTTCCACCTGGCGACGTGCTGACGGCGCCTGAATCGAATTGCTTACCAAATATTGGAGTCCGCCATGAACGCCGCCAACGATTTCAGCATCCCCGCCTTGCAGGACGCCTCCCTGTTTCGCAACCAAAGCTATATCAATGGCGAGTGGGTCGAAGCCGATTCGGGCCAGCGATTCGAGGTCGACAATCCGGCCGATGGCAGCATCGTCGGCAGCGTGCCGGCATGCGGCGGCGATGAAACGCGGCACGCCATCGACGCGGCCCACCAGGCCTTGCCGGCGTGGCGGGCCATGACGGCCAAACAGCGCTCGAGCCTGCTACGCCGCTGGTTCGAGCTGATGCTGCTCAACGCCGACGACCTGGCGATGATTCTCTGCACCGAACAGGGCAAGCCGCTTGCCGAGGCCAAGGGGGAGATCCAGTACGGCGCCTCGTTCGTCGAATGGTTCGCCGAAGAAGGCAAGCGCATTTACGGCGACGTGATTCCGCCGCACCTGGCTGACAAGCGTCTGATCGTCATCAAGCAGCCGATCGGCGTCGCCGCCGCGATCACGCCGTGGAATTTCCCGAACGCGATGATCACCCGCAAAGCCGCGCCGGCGCTGGCCGCGGGCTGCACGATCGTCATCAAGCCGGCCGAGCAGACGCCGTTCTCGGCGCTGGCGATGGACGAACTCGCGCATCGCGCCGGCATCCCACGGGGCGTGCTTAACGTCGTCACCGGCAGCGCGGCCTCGTCGATCGCCATCGGCAAGGAACTGTGCGCCAACCCGATCGTGCGCAAACTCTCCTTCACCGGTTCGACCGAAGTCGGCCGCATCCTGATGCGCCAGTGCGCCGACACCATCAAGAAACTTTCGCTCGAGCTGGGCGGCAATGCCCCCTTCATCGTGTTCGACGACGCCGACCTCGATGCGGCCGCCGAGGGACTGATGCAATCGAAGTACCGCAACGCCGGCCAGACCTGCGTCTGCGCCAACCGCATCTATGTGCAGGCGGGCGTGTATGACGCCTTCGCCGAAAAAATGAAAGCGAAAATGTCGGGCCTGAAAGTCGGCCGCGGCACCGACAGCGGCGTGAACATCGGGCCGCTGATCGATGAACAGGGGCTCGCCAAGGTCGAGGATCACCTGGCCGATGCGTTGTCCAAAGGCGCCAAGGTGCTGGTGGGCGGCAAGCGCCATGCGCTGGGCGGGCGATTCTTTGAACCGACGCTGCTGACCGGCGTGCCGGCCGATGCCAAGGTCGCGACCGAAGAAACCTTCGGGCCGATCGCACCGCTGATCCGCTTCGAGGCCGAGGCCGAGGCCATTTCACTCGCCAATGCCAGCGAATTCGGGCTGGCGTCTTACTTTTTTGCACGCGATGTCGGCCGCGTTTTCCGCGTGGGCGAGGCGCTCGAGGCCGGCATGGTCGGCATCAACACCGGCCTGTTCTCCAATGAAGTGGCGCCTTTCGGCGGCGTGAAGCAGTCGGGGCTGGGACGCGAGGGCTCGAAATACGGCATCGAGGATTACGTCGAAATCAAGTATCTGTGCCTGCAGGTATGAGCGTTGCCGTCATGCGGCTGGTGGGAATTTTTGCCGGCTCTCTGCTATCGCTCATATTGTCTTCCGGTGCGATAGCCCAACCCGCGCCGGAATTGCCCTCCGGCATCCAGGAAAAGAAGCTCGTCAACGCGGCGAGGCACATGGTGGTCGCCGCCAATCCGCTGGCGACCGAGGCCGGCATGTCCATGCTCGAACGTGGCGGCAGCGCCATCGACGCGGCCATCGCCGTGCAACTGGTACTGAACCTGGTCGAGCCGCAGTCCAGCGGCATCGGCGGCGGTGCATTCCTCCTGCACCATGATGCCGCACGGAAGATCACCACCGCCTATGATGGCCGCGAAACGGCACCGATGGCGGCCACACCCGACCTGTTCATCGGCGGCGACGGCAAACCGATGCGTTACCTCGATGCGGTCATCGGCGGCCGCTCGGTCGGCGTGCCGGGCGTGTTGCGCGCATTGGAAATGGCGCATGCCCGGCATGGCAAGCTGCCCTGGGCGGTCTTGTTCGAGCCGGCCATCGCCGTCGCCGAGAAGGGCTTTGGCCTGACGCGGCGGACTCAGGTGCAGGTCGCGGCCGACAACGCGAACCTGAAGGATGCGAAGGCACGGGACTATTTCTTCATGCCCGATGGCACGCCGAAGGCGGTCGGCACGGTGTTGAAAAATCCGCAGTTCGCCGCAGTGCTGCGGCGCATCGCCAAGGAGGGGCCCGACGCGTTCTATACCGGCACGCTGGCGAGTGAAATGGTCGCGGCGGTGCGCAATCACCCTGTCACGCCGGGCATGCTGAGCGAGGACGACCTGCGGCAGTATCGCGCCCGCGCCATCGCGCCGCTTTGCGCGCCCTACCGCGCCTATCGCATTTGCAGCATGCCCCCGCCCGGCGGCGGCATGACGGTCCTTCAACTCATGAAGACGCTGGAGCGATTTGACCTGCGCAATGTCCGGCCGGGATCGACCGAGGCCGTGCATATTTTTTCCGAAGCCGGCCGCCTCGCCTACGCTGACCGCGAACGCTACCTGGCAGACGATCGCTTTGCCTCCGTGCCCGTCGCCGGACTGATAGCCGCCGCTTACAACCGGCAACGCAGCGAACTGATCCGGCCGGAGAAATCGATGGGCCGCGCCGCGGCCGGCACACCGGAAAGCGCAACGATCGCGATGGCCGACGGCGACACCCTCGAACTTCCGTCAACCAGCCACCTGTCCATCGTCGACGGCGAGGGAAATGCGGTCAGCATGACCACCTCGATCGAGTCGCGCTTCGGCAGCCGCATCTTCGTTCACGGATTTTTTCTCAATAACCAGCTCACCGATTTTTCCATGATCGCCACTGACAATGGCCTGCCGGTGGCCAATGCGGTCTACCCGGGAAAGCGTCCGCGCAGTTCGATGGCGCCGACGCTGGTCTTCGACAACACAGACCGGTTGCACATGGTGGTCGGCAGTCCGCTCGGCTCGGTCATCATCAACTTCATCGCCAAGACGCTGGTGGCGACGCTCGACTGGGACATGGATATCCAGGCCGCCATCTCGCTGCCCAATTTCGGCAGCCGCAATGGCCCGACCGAAATCGAGAAAGGCACGCCGATCGAGAACTTGCAAGGTGCGCTGAAGTCTATGGGACACGAAGTGCGCATCGTTGATTTGCCCAGCGGAATACATGGCATCATGCGCACTCCCCAAGGCTGGCAGGGCGGCGCGGATCCGCGGCGCGAAGGTGTGGCGCTGGGGCGCTAGCCGTCTAGCCGGTTATCGAGACAGACCACCATGGCACTACCTTAAAGGGAAAGTTGATCCGTCGTCCCAGCGCAGGCTGGGACCCAGTCCGCCAATATTCTGGATATACAGTGGACTGGATTCCAGCCTGCGCTGGAATGACGAACATTTAGCGGCGGAACATGGCCATTAATCACTCAAGGTAGAGCCATGGGAAGTAGCCCACAATTCATCGGCATTTGATTCACCGCAATCCGATTCAACATGACCTGATTCACAATTTCTACCGGAACCCACCATGCATATCCCGCAAATATTGACCCTCATCCCCACGCTCGTCTTCGCCTCTGCGATAACCACGGTATCCGCCGCCGAATCTGCGAAAACAGCCGCCAAGACGGACGCGAAAAAAACGGCCGCCACCGCTAGCGACACCACCGTCGTGAAACTGACCGCCACGCAACGCCTGCCCAAGACTGTCACGAAAGTGACCATCATCGACCGCGAATTGGGTGATAGCGGCAGTGCGGCCGCCGCACACGACAATGCAATATTGGTGCATTACACCGGCTGGCTCTACGATCCGGCGAAACCCGAAGGCAAAGGCGAGAAATTCGACACGTCGCGCGAGCGCTACACGCCATTCGGTTTTTTCATCGGTGCCGGCAAAGTAATCAAGGGCTGGGACCAGGGCATCGTCGGCATGAAAATCAAAGGCAAGCGCACGCTCATCATCCCGCCGGCGCTCGCCTATGGCGACAAGGAACGGCCGAAGATCCCCGCCAATTCCACGCTGATCTTTGACGTGGAGCTGGTCGATATCCTCGGCACCCGCGGGCAGCAGGCCGGTACCGATACCACCGCCGCGCCGGCAACGCCGGTGGCGGCAGTACCGACCGCCGTGACACGCCTCACACCGCAGGACCCATTGCCCGCCGCACCAACGGCCATCACTGTCATTGAACAAGCCACCGGCGAGGGCCGCGCGGCGGAGACCGGCAACGACGTGCTGGTGCACTACACGGGCTGGTTGTACGACGCCAGCCTGCCCGGCGGCAAGGGCAAGCAGTTCGACAGTTCTCGCGATCGCAACCAGTTGTTCCGCTTCAAGCTCGGCGCCGGGCGCGTGATCCGCGGCTGGGATGTCGGCGTCACCGGCATGCAGGTGAAAGGCAAGCGCACCCTGGTCATTCCCGCCGACTATGCTTATGGCGTGCGCGGCGCCGGCGGCGTCATTCCACCCAATGCAACCCTGATCTTTGATGTGGAACTGGTGGAGCTCCCGCCCGCGTAAACACATGACCCAAGAAGGACCCTGCCATGAAACTCACCAGCAACAGCTTCAAGCACAATGCTGCCCTCCCGGCCGAATTCGCTTTCTGCGCGATGGACGCGAAGACCCACGCCGCCCTGTCGTCGAATCATAATCCGCACCTGTCGTGGGGCGATGCGCCAGCCGGCGCCAAATCGTTTGCGCTGATCTGCCACGATCCGGATGTGCCGTCGAAAGGTGATGACGTCAACAAGGAGGGCCGGCAGATTCCGGCGTCCCTGCCACGCGTGGATTTTTTTCACTGGGTGCTGATCGATATTCCGGCCTCGGTCAATAGCATCGCCGCGGGGGAGTTTTCTTCCAGCGTGGTCGCACGCGGCAAGCCCGGGCCGGCGGCCGTGCACGGCGCGCGCCAGGGGTTAAACGATTACACCGGCTGGTTTGCCGGCGACGGCGACATGGGCGGCGACTATTACGGCTACGACGGTCCCTGCCCGCCGTGGAACGACGAGATTCCACACCACTACATTTTCACCTTGTACGCGCTCGATGTCGCCGCACTGGCGGTGGACAGCAAGCTCACGGGACCTGAGGTGCGCGCGGCGATGACGGGGCATGTGCTGGCGGAGGCCGCCATCACCGGGGTCTATACACTCAACCCACGTGTGCGCATTTAGCGGCGCAAGTTGAAGCCCTGCGGACCTTATTGTGAACTGGACATTGGCCGGAGAATTTCACCCGTCATTCCGCCGTGCGCGTGACACTTACCTGAAATGCCTTCGATGCCCACCTTTGCCGCGCTGATCATCGGCGACGAAATTCTCTCCGGCAAGCGCCAGGACAAGCACCTTTCAAAGGTCATCAGCACCCTCGGCGCGCGCGGGCTCAGCCTTGCCTATGCGCACTACCTCGGCGATGAGCCTGAGCGCATCATCGCCACTTTGCGGCAATCGTTTGCCACCGATCACATCGTTTTCAGTTTCGGCGGCATCGGCGCGACGCCCGATGACTACACGCGCCAATGCGCGGCCAAGGCGCTGGGCGTGGCGCTCTATCAGCACCCGGACGCGGTGGCGGCCATGCAAGCCAAGCCCAATTTTGAACTCAGCGCCAATCGGCTGAAGATGGCCGAGTTCCCGGTCGGCTCGACCATCATTCCCAACCCCTACAACCAGATCGCGGCGTTCTCCTGCGGCGATCACCATTTCCTGCCGGGATTCCCGGAGATGGCCTGGCCGATGATGGAATGGGTGCTGGAAAACAAGTACCGGCCGCTTTTCAACCAGGTGGCGTTCGCCGAGGAGATCATCGTCATTCACGGCGCGGGGGAAAGCCGCCTGATCGATGCCATGAACCGCATCGTCAGCGGCTTTCCCACGACCAAGTTATCCAGCCTGCCGCAGCATCTGCCTTCCGGGCACATCATCGAGCTGTCTATCCGCGGCGACCCGCTGGCAGTGCTGGTCGCGATGCAGCAGATGAAAGAGGAAGTTCACCAACTCGGGTTACGATTTGACGCAAAGTAACGCGCGATTTCACGACTTCACAGGGAAACAATTCATGGGATTACTTGACGGTTTGATGGGAAGCCTCATCGGTGGACAACAGCAGGGTGGTCAACAGCAGGGCGGCAGCAATCCCTTGCTGCAAATGGCCCTGCAAATGCTGTCCAACCATGGCAATGGCGCCGGCGGTAGCGGTGGCCTGGGCGGACTGATCAGCGCGTTCCAGAACGCCGGCATGGGCGAACAATTGAAGTCCTGGATCGGCACCGGCGAAAACATGCCGATTTCCGCCGATCAACTCAGCAGCGCGCTGGGATCGGACAAGATTCGCGACATCGCCACCCAGCTCGGCATGTCACCGGGCGCCGTGTCCGGCGGGCTGGCGGACTTGCTGCCGCAAATGATCGACAAGCTCACGCCGACCGGGCAGCTGCCGGACAACCCGAACATGTTCCAGGATGCGCTGGCGTCTTTCCTGAAGCGCTGAAACACAGGTGCCGGGTAGCGCGCCCGGCTGGCGGCAGATCCCTAGTTGAAATTCGAGTCAATCCAGAGCGTGATGCTCAATGTAGGGTACTTCCTCCTTTTCTAAAGGAGGGTGAAGCAGGGGTTTCGCGAAGCGTGCTTCGCGAATTCCCTGCCTTACCCGAATGGCACTTACTTAAGCCGAAAACTAACGCCGGACGAGACCAGTAGCCCGGAAGTAGCGCAGCGCATTCCGGGGTGGCTTCCGCAATTTGCGCAAATGTCCCGGAATCCGCTACGCTTCTTCCGGGCTACAGTTGGCTTA
>JANNGY010000213.1:0-2783 GCA_031404095.1 Betaproteobacteria bacterium
GCCAGCGCATCGACCAGTTTCTGCTGCTTGGCGACGGCACCCTTAAGACTGACAAGGCAATTCTTAGCGTCTGGCGTAGTGCGCAGGAAGTGAACGGCACCGATGGCACCTACGCGTTCACAGGCGTGGATGGCATCATGGCCGCCGCCGAGGCCGCCGCACGCACGCTGCCCCATCGCAGCGACTTTGCAGGTTGGTCCCGTGTCGCCGGACGAAATGAATGGCGTATGACCACAGGCGCTGTTCGCAGTCTCGCGATCGAGCTCGGCATGGCGCCTGGCGCAAAGTGGCTCACGCCGGCGATTGAACGAACGTCCAGCCGCTTCCATGTCGGTTTCCTGCGCGGCCTGTTCGATGCCGACGGGTCGGTTCAAGGCAGCCAGGAAAAGGGCGTCAGTGTACGCCTCAGCCAGCCTAACAATGACACGCTGCAAGGCGTCCAGCGAATGCTTCAAAGACTCGGGATCGACTCGACAATCTATCGCGAGCGACGGGTTGCCGCGACCAGCCTCTTGCCAGACGGACGTGGTGGTCACAAGCACTACCCGACGAAGGCCAATCACGAACTGGTGATTGCCGCCGACGACATCGCCGTGTTTTCGGAGCGCGTTGGATTTGCCGACACCGATAAAAGACGTCGTCTCGAAGCGAGTTTGAAAAACTTTCGCCGCGCGTTGAACCGTTCGCGCTTTGCCGACGTCATTGAGGCGATTGAGGCCGACGGCTGCGAAGCGGTATATGACGTCACCATTGCAGGCGTGCATGCCTACGATGCCAACGGGTTTTACGTCCACAACTGCGGTGAACAGCCATTGCCGCCCTACGGCTGCTGCTGCCTGGGCTCGATCGATCTCACGCAATTTGTGAGCGCCCCATTTACGCAGGAGACTGCATTTGACTTTGCCGGCTTCGGAGAGGTTGTCGCCATCGCCGTACGTATGCTCGACAACGTGCTTGAGGTCACGCAATGGCCGTTACCCGCACAGCAGGCGGAAGCCGCCGCCAAGCGCCGCATCGGCTTGGGCTTCACCGGGCTGGGGGATGCGCTGGCGATGCTGCAGCTTCGGTACGATACGCCGCCGGCGCGCGAGATGGCGGCGCGGATTTCAGCCGCCATGCGCGATACGGCTTACTCGGCATCGGTTGAACTCGCCCGCGAACGCAGCGCGTTTCCGCTGTTCAATGCTGACATGTATCTTGCCGGCGGTAATTTCGCCTCGCGCCTGCCCGACACGCTGCGCAAATCGATCGCCGGACACGGCATTCGCAATTCGCACCTGCTGTCGATCGCGCCGACCGGCACCATTTCGCTGGCCTTTGCCGACAATGCCTCGAACGGCATCGAGCCGCCTTTTTCATTCACCTACACGCGCAAGAAGCGCACCGCCGATGGCATGCACAAGGAATACATCGTCGAGGACCACGCCTGGCGGCTCTTTCGGCACTTGGGTGGTGACGTTTCCAATCTGCCCGACTACTTCGTCACCGCCCTCAACATTTCCGCCGACGCGCATATGCAGATGGTCGCGGCGGTCGCGCCGTTCATTGACACCAGCATTTCCAAGACGGTGAATATCCCGGAGGACTATCCGTTTGCGGACTTCGAGCAGCTTTATTTCAATGCCTGGAAATCCCAACTGAAGGGGCTCGCCACCTATCGGCCGAATAGCGTGCTGGGGGCGGTGCTGTCGGTGGAGCCGGCGCAGGCACCTTCCGCGCAGCCATTCGGCCCGATCGTGTCCGGCCACAATACCCGCCTGGCACTCGACTCGCTGCCGGCGCCGGTGCTCGCGTCGCTGCGTTGGCCCGGCCGCCCGGAACTGCCCGATGGCAACGATGCCTGGACCTACATGATCGAGTCGCCGCAGGGGCGCTTTGCGCTGTTCGTCGGGCACATCGCGGAGAACGGCAAGGCGTTTCCATTTGAAGTTTGGGTCAACGGCACCGAGCAGCCGCGCGGACTGGGCGCGGTGGCCAAGACGCTGTCAATGGACATGCGCACCAACGATCGTGGCTGGCTGGCGATGAAACTCGACGCCATGACCCGCACCGTCGGCGAGGAGGCGTTCGATATGCGCTTTCCGCCGACCGGCGAGATGCGGCGCATGCCAAGCGTGGTCTCGGCCATTGCCCAGGTCATCCGCTATCGCTGCGATCGCCTGCACGTGTTTGACGACACCAGCGGCGCCTCGGTCATGGATGCCATGTTCAGCGTGGATGAACCGCGCACCGGTTCCGATGGCACCTTGTCGTGGACGGTGGACGTCGTCAATCCGGCGGCCGGTGATGAGTTCGTCGTCGGCCTGAAGGAAATCACGCTGCCGGACGGGCACGGTGGTTCCCATGGGAGCCCCAACACGAGGCCATATTCCCTGTGGCTGTCCGGCCACTACCCGCGCGCGCTCGACGGCCTGTCGCGCATTCTCTCGCTGGATATGCGGGTGCTGGACCCGGCCTGGATCGGCATGAAGCTGCGCAAACTGCTGAATTACGCCGAACCACTGGGTGATTTCATGGCCTTCGTCCCGGGCGAGCGCCGCCAGCAGAACTGGCCGTCGACCGTTGCTTACATCGCGCGGCTGTTGATCCATCGCTACATGATGCTGGGTGTACTCGACAAGGACGGCTATCCGATCCGCGACATGGGCATCCTGGAAGCGCCGCGGCCGCGCGAGGAAATGCGCGTGATGAAAGGATCACTGTGCCGCGAGTGTGGCAATCGCACCGTGATTCGCAAGGATGGCTGCGATTTTTGCAGTGCGTGCGGGTGGGTGGGGGTGTGT
>JANNGY010000214.1:0-3696 GCA_031404095.1 Betaproteobacteria bacterium
GAGCCGGTCCATCGGCAGCCGCCTCCAAGGGCAAAGCACGTAGCACTTCGACTCCTTCCCCCTCCGAGGGGGAAGGTTGGGATGGGGGTGCGGCGGGCGCTAATAGGGAGCGCCCCAGACTTGTAAGGACCCAGGTCGGCGCCGATGAAATCGCCGAAGTCGTCTCGCGTGCCACCGGCATCCCGGTCTCGAAGATGATGCAGGGTGAGCGCGAGAAGCTGATCAAGATGGAAGACAACCTGCACAACCGCGTGGTCGGCCAGGACGAAGCGGTTCGCCTGGTGTCGGACGCGATACGGCGCTCGCGCGCGGGGCTGGGCGACCCCAACCGGCCATATGGCTCGTTCCTGTTCCTCGGCCCGACAGGGGTCGGCAAAACCGAACTATGCAAGGCGCTGGCCGAATTCATGTTCGATTCTGAAGACCACCTGATTCGCATCGACATGTCCGAATTCATGGAAAAGCATTCGGTTGCACGCCTGCTCGGTGCGCCGCCCGGTTATGTCGGCTATGACGAAGGCGGCTACCTCACCGAAGCCGTGCGCCGCAAACCGTACAGCGTGATCCTGTTCGATGAAGTCGAAAAGGCCCATGCGGACGTGTTCAACGTGCTGTTGCAGGTGCTCGACGACGGCCGCATGACCGACGGCCAGGGCCGCACGGTGGACTTCAAGAATACCGTCATCGTCATGACCTCCAACCTGGGCTCACCCCAGATACAGGCGATGTCGGGCTCGGACTACGAAGTGATCAAGCTTGCCGTGATGGGCGATGTCAAAACCCATTTCCGTCCCGAATTCATCAACCGCATCGACGAGATCGTGGTGTTCCATGCGCTCGGTGAAGCGCAGATTGCCGCCATCGCGAAGATCCAGTTGAAGCGCCTGGAGAAGCGTCTGGCCGCAATGGAAATCGGCTTGAACGTCAGCAATGAAGCACTGGCGGAAATTGCCAAGGCGGGATTCGATCCGGTGTACGGCGCACGTCCGCTGAAGCGGGCGATTCAGCAGGAACTGGAGAATCCGTTGTCGAAGGCCTTGCTGGAAGGCAAGTTTGCGGCCAAGGACACGATCAAGGTCGGGCTGAAAGCGGGCGCGATTACGTTTGGAAAATAGATGTTTCCAGTTTTCGCGACAAGTCGAAAAACACTTCGTCGTTCCCGCGGAGCCTGCCCCAGCAAGCAGTAGGCCGGGGGCGGGAACGACGGAGCGAAAGAGGGGGCGTTCTCGCAATACTGTTCGCTTTGCCAAATTATTACCGTTCGCCCTGAGGTATCGAAGGGCCTTTGTATAGGAAGCCCTTCGATACCGCAGGGCGAACGGGGATTAAACGAACAGTAGTGGGGCGTTGTCGTGAAATTTGGAGACGTCAATAGCATAGTCAATTGAAAGGAGATGGCGGATATGGGCACCATTCGCCCGGCAGCCGTTGCCGGCGCGTTTTATCCCGGTGACGCGGAAGCGCTTGCCGCCGAAGTCGGATCGCTCCTCGCAGGAGTGACCGGACCGGTTTCGTCGTCGTGTGCGCCCAAGGCGATCATTGCGCCACATGCCGGTTATATCTACTCAGGCGCCATCGCGGCGAGCATCTACGCGCGTCTGGCGCCGCTGCGGGGAAGCGTTCGTCGCGTGGTGCTGATCGGCCCGGCACACCGCGTGTGGATTCGTGGCGTGGCATTGCCCGCGGCGGCGGTGTTTGCCTCGCCGCTCGGCAATATCGAGATCGATGCTGATGCGGTGGCCTTGATCACCTCATTGCCGCAGGTTTCCGTGCGCGCGGATGCGCATGCGCACGAACATTGCCTGGAGGTGCAACTGCCGTTTTTGCAAGCGGTACTCGGTCAATTCCGGTTGCTGCCGCTGCTGGTCGGCGAGGCGAGCCGCGCCGAAGTGGCCGAAGTGCTCGAAGCCGTGTGGGGCGGCGCGGAAACGCTGGTGGTGGTGAGTTCTGACTTGTCCCACTATCTGGATTACCGGTCGGCACGGGTCGTTGACGGCGAGACGGCCCGCGCGATCCTGGCACTCGAACCGGCGCTCGATCACGAACAGGCCTGCGGTGCAACGGCGATCAACGGCCTCATCGAGCTGGCACGCCGGTGCGGACTGGCCGTTGAGCAGGTCGATTTGCGCAATTCCGGCGATACGGCAGGCGACCGCAACCGGGTCGTCGGCTACGGTGCGTTCGCGTTTCATGAGATTGGTGCAGGCCATGGATGACCGCGAGCGCATCGTGCTGCGGATTGCGCGCGGCGCGATTGAGAGCGCCCTCGGCGCGGCGCCCGACTTGCCGCCGCCCGACGTGCCGTGGCTGCAAAGCCACGGCTGCGCTTTCGTCACACTGCGGCGCGATGGTGAGCTGCGCGGCTGCATCGGTTCGATCGAGGCGCATCGCCCGCTCGTCGACGACATCGCCGCCAATGCGGTGGCGGCGGCGCTGTACGACCGGCGGTTTCCACCGGTCACCGCCGACGAGTTGGGGTCCATTGCGGTCGAGGTGTCACTACTGGAGCAGCCCACGCCGCTGGTCTGCGATGACGAAGGCGACGCAATACGCAAACTGCGCCCCGGCATTGACGGCGTGGTGATCGAATACCACCAGCGGCGGGCAACGTTCTTGCCGCAAGTCTGGGAAAGCCTCCCCGCGCCCACTGACTTTTTGTGCGAGTTGAAACGCAAGGCGGGCCTGCCTGCCGATTTCTGGCATCCCGACTTGCGCCTGCAGCGCTACGCTGTCGAGCAACACTGCGAACGAAGCCGCCCCGATGAATGACCTGACACACACACCGCTCGAAGGCTCGTTGCATCCCGGCCGCTGGTGGCAGCGTCTCGCCGACGGACGCATTCAGTGCGACCTTTGCCCGCGCGAGTGCAAGCTGCACGAAGGGCAGCGCGGCGCGTGTTTCGTGCGCGCGCGCCACCACGACAGCATGGTGCTCACCACTTACGGACGCTCCTCGGGATTCTGCATTGACCCGATCGAAAAGAAGCCTCTCAATCATTTCTACCCCGGTTCGTCGGTGTTCTCTTTCGGCACGGCCGGCTGCAACCTCGCCTGCAAGTTCTGCCAGAACTGGGATATTTCGAAATCGCGCGATATGGACCGGCTGATGGACCAGGCGTCACCGGCGGAAATCGCGGCGGCCGCGCAACGCGCCGGCTCGAAGAGCGTCGCCTTTACGTACAACGACCCGGTCATCTTCGCTGAGTACGCCATGGATGTCGCCGATGCCTGCCACGCGCGCGGCATCCACACCGTGGCGGTCACGGCCGGCTACATCTCGCCGGTCGCGCGCCGCGAGTTCTACGAAAAGATGGACGCTGCCAATGTCGATTTGAAGGCTTTCACCGAGTCTTTCTATCGCAAGCTCACCGGCGCCGAACTCGCTCCGGTGCTCGAAACGCTTGCCTACCTCAAACACGAAACGAAGGTCTGGTTCGAAATTACCACGCTGCTGATTCCCGGGCAAAACGACTCCGATGAGGAACTCACCGCGATGTCAAAGTGGATCGTGAATGAACTGGGATCGGACGTGCCGCTGCACTTTTCCGCCTTCCACCCCGATTTCAAGATGGATACCTTGCCGCCTACACCGGCGGCGACGCTCAGCCGCGCGCGGCGCATTGCTCTGGACGAGGGCATTCGCCACGTCTATACCGGCAATGTGCATGACCGCGAGGGCGGCGCCACGTCCTGCTC
>JANNGY010000215.1:0-2372 GCA_031404095.1 Betaproteobacteria bacterium
GCTGGAAAAATGCCTTATGGCTGAAATCGGCTTGGCTCATTCGTCTTCTCCTTCATGCACGCCGTACTCGACATCAAGATTGTTCATGTAATGCTGGTAATACCAGATCAGCACGACATAGACGATCAGCGAGCCCTGGGCGGCATTGTAAAAGCCCAGCGGAAAACCAAGGATCGACATGCTATTGAGTTCCCTTGAGTACCACCCGAGAACGAAAGTCACGACGAACCAGATTGTCAACAAAATTGCCGTTAAGACGAGATTCTTATGCCAGTACTCCTCGTGTTTCTGCGTGAGTTGCATTTTTCCCCTCCTGTTTTGACCACTATTGGATGTGGACGGAATACCCCCGTCCGGAGCATCATAGTCGGCAAGTTGCGCGGCTTGATAGTAGGGAAAACCCGAAGTTTCGACCTGATTCGCGCATTGAGTTAGCAGGGCAAAGCATATTGCGGCGCAGCATTGATGCCGTCGATAAAGCAGGGAAGAGGTGTCCGCCACGACGCCGTTTTACGGCGTATGGCCTGCCGCCATGTTGGATTGGTTCAGGCATTGTGCGGCGCGCAAAGCAGGGGTGCCGAATCGGATCGGGCGAATCGGTAAAATGATTTCCTTTAACGGCAAATGACGCATCCGCCCCCACTTATTATGGATAACTGACCCGCGTGTCCACCTTGTTCCGGTACCTGGCGCGAGAAATCTTCTTCGCGACCCTGTTATTGCTTGTGGCGCTGTTGGCGCTGTTCGCGTTGTTTGACCTGATCCGCGAATTGGGCGACCTCGGCAAAGGCAGCTACAGCCTGTCGCGGGTTCTGATGTATGTGGCCTTGTCCCAGCCATCGCACGTGGCGGTAATCCTGCCGATTGCCGCGCTGATGGGGACGCTGTTTGCCGTGGCGCGCCTGTCGTCGCAATCCGAATTGACCGTGATGCGGTCCTCCGGCCTGTCGCTGACGCGCCTTGCCGGATTCGCTGCCGTCATTGGACTCGTGTTCTCGCTGCTCACTCTTCTGCTGGCGGAGTTCATCGCCCCGGCAACCGATGAAATGGCGAAGCGCATGCGCCTGTCCGCCACCAGCACCGTGGTCGCGACACAGTTTCGCTCCGGATTCTGGGTAAAAGACGACCACGCGTTTGTCAATATTCAGTCGGTCACGCCGGATACCCAGTTGCTCGATATGCGCATCTATGAATTTGACCGCGATTACCGGCTGTCGACATTGCGGATCGCCAAGCGCGCCGTCTATGAATCAACCGGCAACAGGTGGGTGCTGGAAGGGGTGGAGAAGACGACCTTCAAGGCACAGAACGTACGAATGGAAAAACTTGCGACCGACTACTGGAACACGGCAATGACGCCTGATTTGCTGTCCGTCCTCAAGGTCAAGCCGGACGACATGTCGTTGTTGAGCCTGTCCGCATACATTGCCCATTTGCGGGAAAACAAACAGAACAGCACCCGTTACGAGCTTGCCTTCTGGGGCAAAGTCTTTCAACCGGCGACGGTCATTATCATGATGCTGCTGGCCATTCCGTTTGCCATCCAGTCGCAACGGACCTCGGGCATGGGCGCCAAGCTGATGATGGGCATCATGCTGGGATTGGCGTTCTATTTCCTGAATCAGCTCGCATCGAACCTGACCGAACTCAACAACTGGCCGGCGCTGGTCAGCGCGGCAATACCGCTGCTGGCCTTTTTTGCGCTGGCGATTGCCTTGCTGGTGAGAAAAGAATACGCCACTCGATTGCCGAAGGGGTTTGGCTAGGGGTTGTTAAGTTTTTTGATAGCCACTCACTGGCGCGTTCTCCGCCGTGCACTTCCCCCTTCGACGATGGGGGTGAAACTGGGGTTTCGCACCGCTGGCGGTGCGCCTGTTGAACGGCGGCCCAATGCAGTGGGCCGCGCGTCCTGCAAGGATTGAGGGGGATTTGGGGCGATTGCGCCGCGGGAAACACCGTAAATCCTCCTCAGTCCTCCTTTAACAAAGGAGGAAGTGGTTGGCGATGATCGCGAAAGATTCAAACATCTCGAATTTCAACAAACTTGGGCATCAACAGAAACCAGCCGTGTCCCCGCCATGCGGTCATGCAGGAATTGGCGATCGGCATCGAATCTGGCCCAAAGAATGGTTGCGACCATGGGCAGGAAAGTCCACATCGTGATGATCGGACTGATTCGATTCGGGAAGAACAGCATGAGCAGGCCGGCACAAGCGGGGCCAAAAAACAAACCCGCACAGGCGAAACGCATCAGGGCGCCGATGATCGTTAAGGGTTGGCCGGCACCGGTGACAACACGAAATCGCCAGGTTTTCATTGCCAGGGTCTGGCCTCCCTTGTGCCAGAACCAGGTGAAATAGAGCGCCGTCACA
>JANNGY010000216.1:0-5387 GCA_031404095.1 Betaproteobacteria bacterium
GCTGGGCATCGGTATTGACGGCAACGCAAATTCGAGCGGCGACGAAGCAATCTCCACAGCCATGAGCAAGGTGGCGGTCCTGGTGATTCCGACGAACGAGGAGGCGGTGATCGCCGGGCATACCGCGCGGCTTCTCGCTAGTCACGTCAAAACTCAGACCGTGACCACCTGATGGGCAATCCTTCCAATATCTGAAAATGCAGAGAAAATCATGAAGAGCATCAAAAGACGAACGTCCGCGATACGGAGGCCAGCAACTCAAGCCAAAGTGTCCCCTCGCGCGTCGAAACTGGCGATTGCCGAACCGGCGCCCAAGCCCGCTGCAATTGATCCGTTTCGATGGTTCGGCGATGCATCGAGCTATCAGTCGGATCTTTTGCAACGAAGCGTACTGTTTCTCGACATCCTGCGCGAACGTGCCAATAACATGCTCGACCACGAACAAGCCGGGCTGCCACCGCTGCTCGACTTTCCCTATGAAACGGTGCTGGATGCGCGTAACTTCGACAGTCCCGCAAACTATGCATTGCTGCGGATCACGGCCAGCGGCGACCCGTGCTTTGAAGCGTGCGCGGACGAATCGAAGCCGCCGGTGATTGTCGTCGATCCGCGAGCGGGGCATGGCCCCGGAATCGGCGGTTTCAAGCGCGACTCGGAGGTAGGAATTGCGCTGCACGTGGGCCACCCAGTGTACTTCGTGATTTTCTTTCCGCAGCCGTGTCCAGGACAGACCCTCGCCGACGTGCATCACGCCCTGCGCCGCTTCGTGGCCGAGGTGGCGCGACGTCATCCCGGCAAGGCGCCCGTGCTGTATGGCAACTGCCAGGGTGGCTGGGCGGTGGCGCTGCTTGCGGCGGACTGTGTGGGTCTCGCCGGTCCGGTTGTCATGAATGGCTCGCCGCTGTCTTATTGGGCGGGTGAATCCGATGTGAATCCGATGCGCCTCGCCGGCGGGCTGCTCGGCGGCACCTGGCTTTCGCACTTCATCGCCGACCTGTCCGGCGGCAGGTTCGACGGCGCATGGCTGGCGCAAAACTTCGAGGGCCTGAATCCGGCTCACGCGTTGTGGGACAAAAATTATGCGTTACTGGCCGATCCCGAAGGCGAGCGCGAACGGTTTCTGAATTTCGAGCGCTGGTGGAGCGGCTTCTATTTCCTCGGTCGCGAGGAGATCGTGTCGATCGTCGAGAATTTGTTCGTCGGCAACAAACTCGAGCAGGGCGTGATGCGGATCTGCGAATGCTGCTTCGCCGATTTGAAACGTATCCGCAATCCAATTGTGGTATTTGTCTCCTCTGGCGACAACATTACGCCCCCTCACCAGGCGCTCAACTGGGTGCCCGAGGTCTATCCAACTACCGCAGCTCTCAAACGTGCCGGGCAGCGCATCGTCTATCTGCTGAATTCGCACGTTGGCCACCTCGGCATCTTCGTCTCTGCGGCCGTGGCGAAGTTCGAGCACCGCGCGATCCTGGAGAACCTGCCTGAAATCGAGGCGCTTGCCCCGGGGCTGTACGAGATGGTGATTGACAACCCGACCGGTGATCCTGACTGCCGCAAGTCCCAATACAAAGTTCGTTTCGAGGATCGACGCGTGGAAGACATTCGCTTCGACTACCCGCGTGAAGCTTTCGAAAAGGTTCGCATGGTTTCCGAATGGAACGAGTGGATGTACTCGAACTTCGTCAGCCCATCGGTGCAAGCGTTGGTCGCACCGCTCGGTGCCGCCACATGGCTAAAGTGGTTACACCCGATGCGGGTGTCGCGCTATGCGTTCTCCGAGCGAATATCGCCGGGGATGGCGGCGGTTGCCGCGCTTGCGAAGTTGGTGCCGGCTGACCGCCAGCCAGTCAGCAAAGAGAATTCGTTTTTACTGGCTGAACAATTTGTCAGCCGGCAGGCGTCTAGCGCGCTCGATCAAAGGCGGTTCGCTTCGGACAAAATGAACGAGCAAGTCTTTTCATCGTTATACGGGCCGATCTCGAGTGCGAGTACTAGGCAAAATAACCGGCGCCCCGACAAATCGCACCGGTGATCGTGGATAGGTGGACGCAATCGTATCGAAAACCTGATTTCGATCGGTTGGGTGCCGTCTCGTGGTCGCGCCGGGCGTTGATCCCGAACAAGCAATGAATATCGTCCCGCGAGACGTGGGCAGGATCGTCGCCATGCGCGTAATCCTGGCATGGGTCGGGCTCAGCGTCGTGGCGGGCGGAACGACGCTCTACTTCGAGTTGGGGCGCGTCAATCGCATGGTGTTTGGGCTGGCCGCGAATGAGACAAAGCGCTTCATCGGGCACATCGAGGCCATTGGGCCGGAACATGTTGGCGCATTGGAAATACAGGCAAGAGCGTTTCTGCGGAAAAATTTCGTCTCATTGCGTCTGTACGGTCTCGACAAGAAGAAGATTCTTGAAGTCTTTGAACCCGGCAGCGTGGAGCCGCGCGGGAGCCTGGCGCAGCACATTCGCGACCTCGCCCCGGGCGACCACGATCAGCATCACATGTACTGGGTCGATGGACGGCTCTTGATGCAACTGCTCCTGCCGGTTCCGGGCGACGACGGAACGGCGCGAGGGTATTTCGAAAGCGTTTATCAGGTGGACGCCGAGACTCTTGGAAACATAAAGGGCGGAATAACCGCGAATCTGGCGCTTGCCTTGGGTATTGTATTGGCGACCGCCGCGGTGCTCTATTCGGTGATTGCCGCCCTCAACAGGAATCTCATCGGCCTTTCGTCGGACTTGCTGAAGAGCAACCTTGAACTCATGGAGACCCTGGGCAGTGCCATCGCGCTGCGGGATTCGGTAACCGATGCGCACAACTACCGGGTGACGGTGTATGCAATGTGCATGGGCGAGGTTTTGCGGCTTTCCGCGCGCCAACGTCGTGATCTGATCGCGGGCGCGTTCCTGCACGATGCGGGAAAGATCGGCGTAAGTGACGCCATTCTGTTGAAACCCGGTCCGTTGACGCCCGCGGAAATGGCGGCCATGCGACAGCACGTTTTCCTGGGGGTGGGCATCGTCGCCCGATCGGGTTGGTTGGGTGGCGCACGAGACATCGTGGAGTTTCACCACGAAAAGTTCGACGGCAGCGGGTACCTGAAGGGGCTCGCGGCCGGCGCGATCCCGCTTGGCGCCAGGATTTTCGCGATCATCGATGTGTTCGACGCGCTCACGTCCAGACGAACATACAAGAAACCAGTGCCTTTTGCCGAGGCCATGGTCATTCTGGAGCGCGGCCGGGGAAATTATTTCGACCCGGCGCTGTTGGACGTCTTCCAGGGCATTGCCGCTGAAATTCATGCGCGGATCAGCGCGTATGACGATGCGTCGTTGCGCCGGAAGGTGCGGTCGCAGGTCGCCGAGCACTTCCGCCTGGCGGATGTGGAGCCGGTGGCTGACTAGCGAATGGGGGGCCTCGCTGCGAAGACTTTCTATGAATGTATTTGACCTGAAAAGGGGAAATGCGCCCCTTGGTATCCGGATTCCACGCGAGGCAGCTGTTGGCGGGCCGTTGGATACCTTCCCGGCTTATTGTTTCAACGCCTGCGTTCACGCAGCGCCGTAGTCGCCTGCAACCATCGAACAAATCCTGTGGGGGGACAGGTAGAAGGCGTGCCAAAGCCTTCTACATATGCGTGTAAGCTTCCCGGTACTATCAGCGTCGCCGCTGAGTACTAATGCGGATACGGTCAGTAATTCACGGGCTCAAGTGCACCTGGAAAATCAGAGGGAGAAATAAGTGACGGTAACGCCGAGCAACCCTGGATCTGACGAGCTCAAGCTGCTGATTGAGCGCTGGCGCGCAGATCAATCTGGTACATACAGGACCTGGTTTCTCTGGGAGGAACGCCTCAAGAATTTTCGTTCGATCAGACGCGGACTTCAGGCCGTTGTCGCCGAGATCCGCGCCAATACTTTTGGCACTGCCTACCGGGGCTCTTCATTGGAAACGGTGGTTGGTTCGATTGCCGAACAGCGGCAGATCTTCCGGGGCGCGGACCACGCGTTTCTGTGGAAGCCCAAACTTCGCATTCCGGACATTTATGAAAGTCCGGGGAATCAACTCGCCTTCGCGGAGTTCCTCGATGCCTGCCTTTGTTGCGCAGGAGAAGAAGGCGTGATCGCGGCCATCCACCGGTTGGATCAGCGCGCGATAAAGGGCCTTGGTCCTGCCGCGGCGAATCTCTTGTATTTCTTGCACCCGACCATCGTTACACCCTTCAATACCGCCATCGTCAACGGCTATAACGCACTTACCGGCGCGTCCGTCAAACTTGGACGCTGGAGCGAATATCTCGCCATGCGACGTGGCATGATGGAACTGAACGCGCGCTACAGGGCGCTCCTTTCAAACGATCTGGGCGCGATCGCCGGCCTCATGTTCGATTTGGGACAGAATCGCTATCCGGTGCCGCCACGCAGCGATGATCCCGCGGCAGTGTTGGCGTGGAAGGCCGATCTCGCCAAGGTGCGGGAAGAGGCGGCGTCCGCCGCCAATGCCCGCGCTCGTGCCAGCAGCGAAGACCATTCCCACACCCGGATGCAAGCATGGCTTCGTGACCTGGGACACGCGCTCGGCTATCAAGTCTGGATTGCGTCAAATGATCGGAACCGCATGCATGAGGAAAAGGCATTGGGCGCAGGCTGCCTGACCGACTTGCCGGCGAGCCTCCTGAAGGGCGCCCCCGCGGATACCATCAAGCTGATCGATGTGCTGTGGCTCGCGCCCGACGCGAGTCATCTGACCGCCGCCTTCGAGGTCGAGCATTCCACCAGCATCTACTCGGGCATCGTCAGGATGCTGGACTTGGCGCTGAGCGATGCCATGCACCTAGGCGCGGCGTATTTCCTGGTGGCGCCGGACGCGAGGGAAGCGGATGTTCGGGCGCAGTTCGCGCGCCCCGCATTTTCTCGCGTTCAGGAAATGCGCCTGCGGTATATCCCGTACAGCGAGCTTGCCAACAATCGGGACGCCATTGCAAAGTTTGCCAGCGGCCTAAAAGGAATTGAGGCCATTTCGCGCCCATTGAGCTGAACGCATTGCCGGAACTGATTATCTACATTGGGTGTCGGCGCGATCCCTATGACGATGTTCAGGCCGAGCAAGTTGCCAATGTAGGATCGCGACGTATTGATCAAGCCGCGGATTGCAGGAAGTTGACAGAACTGTAATGCCGCAGCCACCTTGGTGTCGTTGCCTCGGGTTCAAACTTCATTCCATCGCGGCCCCTTTTGTTCACTTGCGTCGAGCACGACGCCTCAATCCACGCTTCGAGCCAGGCCTTGATGAACGGCCACGATGCTGAGCTGAAGGACGGTGCCGTGGTCATCGCCGCGATCACCTCGTGTACCAATACTTCTAATCCTGCCGTGATGCTG
>JANNGY010000217.1:0-1940 GCA_031404095.1 Betaproteobacteria bacterium
CGCCAGCACTTCACCTGACTCCGAATCGAATAGCTCCATGTATAGCGTCATTTCACCTGCGGATACCGTAAACGTGCGCACGCCGGCCGCAGCCGTATCCGGCGAATTCACATAGAGATTGACGATACTGACCTTCACCCGCAACACATCCGGCCCCGCCGCACTGCCGACTTTGTAGTTGCCCTTGCCTTGCAACTCCTTGACGAATTCCTCGTTGACGAGCTTGCCCACTTTCATCTTGATCTCTTCACGATCGCCGCTGCCGAGCTTGATGTTGCTGCCGGGCCGGGTCGGGTTCCAGTCCTTGCGAAAGGCAACATAGATCGGATCGAGCATGATCTGGCTATAGCCGGCAAGTGTCGCGCCGGGCCGCGCATACGCCAACTCGATGCCCTTCACGCTGATCTGCTTGAGACCGTCATGGCTTAGCGCCAAGTCCAGATCGGCCTTGGTCGCCGCGAATGCGGGGACCATTAAAAATGCCGTTGCCATTACAACAACAAATCGCATGGATCTACTAATGTTCATGATGCACTCCTCGTCTTAAAACCGTTGGGCCGTGTGTTCGTGTCAAGTGCCACGTCATCGCAAGCGCGTGTGATTGACGAGCACCATGAAGTTACCTGAAGCTTGTCGACATTTCCATAATGAGCCAGGAAACAAGTTCCGGTTAGCACCCAACTTCCCCGATCATTCATTCGGGTCTATTGTTGGGCGTGAATCTGGCGCGAAAAGCTTGTTATCCTGTCGCCGTGGAGACTGTTGGAAAGACATGAAACAATTCATTATCGCTGCGGCATTACTCGTTATTGCCGGCTGCGAGACCACTGGTACCGCAGCGCAAGCGAGGAAGTTTTGGGCGCTGAGCGATACACCGCATGAGGAATACGCCGTTAGCGTGCCCATTGAGGCGGGGCTGTTTGATTGCGCCCGCCTGGAAAATCGCTGAACGAAAATGGTCCACGCGCCGCCAAACTATTCGCCGAAAGGAAAGTTGCCATGACCATCGATACTGTCGCTGCCTGGCACCGATTAGTGGACAACCGCGATGTTCGCGGCCTGGAAACACTGCTTGCCGACGCCGCCGTTTTCCACTCTCCCATTGTTCACACGCCACAGGTAGGCAAAGCCATTACTCAACGGTACCTGACGGCGGCATTCAGCGTTTTCTTCAACCAATCGTTCCGCTATGTGCGTGAGATCGTGGGTGAACGGGATGCGGTTCTGGAATTCATGGTGGACATTGATGGTATCGCGGTGAATGGCGTCGACATGATCAAATGGGATGAAAGCGGACGCATCGTGGAATTCAAAGTGATGGTGCGACCGCTCAAGGGGATCAATTTGATTCATCAAAAGATGGCGGCCATGCTTCAGGCGATGCAATGAGTCGCCGTTCCCATTTGCGCGGATCGCCATCCGGCGCGCTTTTCCGGGCAACAATGCCCTGAAAGGCTCGCCAGTGCTGGAGTTCACTCGTTGGCTCGATACGCATGCGGATTGCCTGCGAGACGCCTACGAGTCCGCCTTCTGTACAATCAGCAACGTCAATTCACCTCTATGGACGACCGACTGGCCATGAACAAATCAACGAAAACACTCATTCTCCTGCTGACCATTTCCGGCAGTGCGTTGGCCGATGATGCAGGTATCCAGCGTTGCCGGGGCATCGTGAACGCTACGGCACGGCTCGCCTGCTATGACGCGCTGGTGGTGCCGGCGGCGGCCGCCAGTGCTGCGACTGGCAAGCCGGTGGCAGCCGCAGAAGGGCGTGCAACGCCGCCGACACCTGCGGCAGCAACTACGCCGGCGACGTCACCTGCCGCGCCACCAGCCCAAACGTCCGCGATTGCGCCGATACCAGCGAAGTCGGATACGTTTGGCCTCGAGCACCGGGCCAGCGTCGTGGCCGTGGAAGCGATCGAAAGCTACATCCCCGG
>JANNGY010000218.1:0-10978 GCA_031404095.1 Betaproteobacteria bacterium
GCTGATGCTCGCTTGCTGCGCGGCTCGTGGCGCATCAGCGGCGAGCACCGAAACACCCGCGAGCAGCGCCACCACACCCAGACTTGAACGAATCGCCAGCTTCATGTTTCGTCCTTCGCCATTGCTTCGTCTTGACCTTCAAGCACCGGTGATGCCTTTACCGGTACCGGCGCAAAGTAGCCGACCACCAGCAACAACACACCAACCCCGATAAACGAGACGATGCGATAGAGACCACCTCGATCAGCGAGTTCGACCACGAACAGCTTGACCACCACCACCGCCAGCAGCGCGGCACCGCCAAACCAGACCGGGCGCGAGACGCGACGATTGCCCAGCAGCATGGCCAGCACGCCCATGATCGACCAGGCAATCGACAATGCCGCTTGCGTCAACCGGGAATCGAAGAGCGCTGACGCATCCCATGCAACGCCGGCCCAATGATGGCAAGTACGCAACACCATCGCGGTGAGCAGGAACCAGCCTAGCCCTGCGACGAGGGCTTTGCGCGCCATCTTGACGCCTTCCGCAACCGGCAGGGCGCGGCCGTGGATGCCGTGAAAGCCGTAGGTCTTCATGTAGTGGGGAAAGCGGCTTGAGCAACCGATCCCGGAAACGAACACGGTCTTCTCCGGGCGCAAACCTTCATCGCGACAGAGGCGCTGCACTGCGGCAAGTATGGCGTTGTCACCGCAGCCCGTGCACCAGCGCGGCACGCCGCTCTGGTAGTCTTCCAGTTCGAAGTGCTCGTCGCACATCTGCAGCAGGCACTCTGTGGCGGACATCATGTTCATGGTCTGGTCACCTCTTTTTGCGGTTACTTTTTCAACTGAGCCATCATCACCCGGCAAATGGTGCCGGGCTTGATCGGCTGTCCCCGCACCTCGCTCCAACAATCGACGTCGACGAGGTAGCGGGAACGAAGCAGAATGGCCAGCGACGAATAGCGGCGATTGGACTCGTCAATGATTTCGTCTTCGGGCCGGTCGCTCCAATTGCTCTCGATGGTCATGACTTTCTTGAAGCCCTGCATGATTTCCTTGATGCCGGAAGGCAGCGGCTGCAGGAACTGCAGGTGCATGGAAGATACCTTCTGCCCTTTCGCGCGCAGCGCTTCGACGGCTTCCTCGATCGCGCCTTTGGTGCTGCCCCAGCCGACGACCAGAAGATCGCCCTTCGAATCGCCAAATACCACCGGCGCCTTCAGGGTCTTTTGCAATGCCGCAAGCTTCAGGCTGCGGAAGCGAAGGGTTTGCTCATTGATGTCCGCGTCGTAGGCGACATGGCTGTCGTGATCGTGCGCGAGTCCGGTCAGGGTGTGCATGCCGCCGGGCTGGCCCGGAATGAAACGGCGGGCAAGTCCGGTGGTGTCATCCCAGTCATATGGCTTCGCGCCGGCCGGCACCGGGCTCTGGTCCACCGGCGGCGCCATCCAGCTTTCGTTGAACTCGGGACGCCGGAAGGGTTGCTGCGAGGTGGCGAGACCGGCGTCGGTCAGAACGACCACCACCATGTTGAACGTTTCGGCGATCTTGCGCGCGGTGATGATCGAGTAAAAGCATTCCTCGATGGTGCCCGCCGCCATGACCACCTTGGGCGCATCGCCGTGGCTGCCGAAAATGGTCGTCATGAGATCGCCCTGCTCCATTTTGGTCGGCTGACCGGTGCTGGGGCCGCCGCGCTGGACGTTTACCACGACCAGCGGAATCTCGCCCATGACCGCAAGGCCGATCGCCTCCTGCTTCAGGGAGTAGCCCGGGCCGGAGGTGATGGTGACGGTGCACTTGCTGGCATAGGAGGCGCCGATGGCAAACGCGCAGGCGGCGATTTCATCCTCGGCCTGGTGCACCATGCCGCCGACGTTCTCGAATACCTCGGACAGATAGTGCGATGCGGAAGTCGCCGGCGTGATCGGGTACATGGCGCAGATTTCCATGCCGGATGCAAGCACGCCGAGCGCCAGCGCCGTATTGCCGTTGACGACGATCTGCGGTTCGATCGAACGCACGGCCGGGATGCGGTAACAAAAATCGAGATTGGCTTCAGCCCATTTATGGCCGGCCTCGAGCAGTTTGATGTTCGCATCGACCACGCTGCGGTCCTTCTTGCCGAACGCGAGCACAATTTGGTCGACCGCAAGTTTCAAGTCAAGGCTGTAGATGCAGCACAACATTCCCAGTGCATACATGTTCTTGCCGCGCTTCGCATCCGCGACGATGGTACGACACTCCTGTTCCATCGGGATCTCGATTACCCGGTAATCCGCCGCCATGAGCCGATTGTAGGTCTCGACATAGGACGCCACGATCTTTGGGTCGGCGTGAGTGCGCCACATGCTTTCCAGCAGGATAATGCAGCCGGGCTTGAGTTCCTTTGCCCGTACCCGTCCGAGCAGCACTTGTTCATTGAACGCCATCACCAGATCAGTCTCGTCGCCGCCGTTGGTGATGGCTCCCGAGCCGATGCGAATGCGATTGCCGCTGGCGCCGGCGACACTGCGTGCCGGCGGACGGATTTCAGCGGGGATGATTTCGGTGGTCCAGATGCCGTTGCCCATCTGCGCCGCGATTGCGCCGAGGGACTGGCCGCATTTTTGCGCGCCTTCACCGGAATCGCTGATGATTTCGACAATGTGTTCTTTCAGCGTTACCGGCGTTTTCCTTGCCACCGGCGACCGTGTCAGGTTGCCGGGTTTGTCAATCGTCTTCTGCAGGGTCAGTTCGTTCATGTTTTTTTCCATTGCCGCTGTTGAGTGCGTGGTTGCGTGCGTGGTGGTGAGCAATTAGGCGCCTGGTACCAGGCCAGACAGCCGCTCGCCTAGGCAATACGCACACGCGCGAAATTTCTCTCCCTGGTATCGATCCCGAACAAAGTGCCCGAGCCCGCTCCCGCTCCACCGGCATAGGGCAGCGCCGAATCGCGGATGCCGAGATAGGCCTTCATGCTGCGCGCGGCCTTGCGTCCGGCACCCATCGCCTCGATCACGGTGGCCGCGCCGGTGACGATGTCGCCGCCGGCGAACACGCCCGCCACCGAAGTGGCAAGGTGGTCGTCCACACCGATATAGCCCCACTTGTTCAGTTTGAGATTCGAGGTCTGGCCCATGATCGGGTTCGCGTTGGTGCCAATGGCGTATACGATCAGATCAGCATCGAAATCGAATTCGCTGCCGGCCACCGGTACCGGCCGGCGCCTGCCGGATTCGTCCGGCGCGCCCAGTTCCATGCGCACGCAGCGCATGCCGCGGACACTTCCCTTGCCGTCGTCCAGGACAGAGACCGGATTGGTGAGCCAGTGGAACTCGACGCCTTCCTGTTCCGCGTGATGGACTTCCTCCGCCCGCGCCGGGGCTTCGGTGCGCGAACGGCGGTATATGCAGTACACCTTCTCCGCGCCGAGTCGGATGGATACGCGCATCGCGTCCATCGCCGTATTGCCTGCGCCGACCACGGCGACTCGTTTGCCGATCGGCAGCGGCGTGTCGAAGTTCGGAAAATCCCGGGCGCGCATCAGGTTGCAGCGCGTCAGCAGTTCATTGGCCGAGAGCACGCCGTTCAGCGAATCCCCGGGGATACTGAGCATTGTCGGATAGCCGGCGCCCACGCCGACGAATACCGCGTGGAATCCCATCTCGTCGATCATCTGCTCGATGGTGAACAAGCGGCCGACAAGGGTGTTGCATTCGAACTTGACGCCGAACTTTTTCAGATTGGCGATCTCGGCGTCGATCACTTCATTCGGAAGCCGGAAATCGGGAATGCCGTATCTCAAGACGCCGCCAGGCTGGTGGAAGGCTTCATATACGGTGACGTCGCACCCGGCCTTGGCCATGTCTGCCGCGCAGGCCATGCCGGCCGGGCCCGAGCCGACGATGCCGACGCGGAAGCGGTTCGGTTCGATATAGGGAATGTTGACCCAACCCTCCCTGATGGCCGTGTCGCCGACAAACCGTTCCAGCCGGCCGATAGCGACCGCCTCCAGCGAGTCGCCAACCGTGCAAACGCCTTCGCACTGATTTTCCTGCGGGCAAACGCGGCCGCAGATGGAAGGCAGCAGATTGGTATCGGTGAGGATGTCATAGGCGCCGCGGAAATTCTTCTCGCTGATCTTCTGTATGAATCCGGGAATATTGATTTCCACCGGGCAACCGGCGATGCAGGGCTCGTCCGGGCACATCAGGCAGCGATCGGATTCGCGCAGCGCGTCTTCGAGGCTGTAGCCGCAGGCGACTTCCTCGAAGTTCCTGGCCCGCGCCTGCGGATCCTGCTCGCGCATCGGTGTGCGTTCCTGCGGAATCGTTCGTATCGTCTTCTTCTTTGCCATTTCGATTTCCTCAAGCATCTATCGAATACCCGGCAGTTCCGGAAGCACCGGTCGGAAGCCTCCCTGCCGCCACTTCAGCCCTCATTCCACGCTAGCCTCCGGGCGCGTCCTCGAACGGGTCCGGCAGTTCCAGCAGTTCACTTTGCGGGGCGCGTCCCCGGGCAAGCGCATCAAGCGCGCTCGGCCCAACCTGCTTCGTCATGCGGCAACTCTCCGACCAGCGTTCGTGTGCATCCTTTTCCACCTTGGTGTAACGCTGAAGCCTTAGCATCAGGTCGTCAAAATCGACCAGATGGCCGTCGAAATCCGGACCATCGACGCAGGCGAACTTCACCTGGTCGCCGACTTTCACCCGGCATCCGCCGCACATTCCGGTGCCATCAACCATGATGGGATTGACGCTGACCATGGTCTTGATCTTGTACGGACGCGTCGTGTCTGCACACGCCTTCATCATCACCGGCGGACCGATGGCGATGACCTCCTCAATATTGGAGTGCCCCGCCATGGCGACCTTGATGCCGTCGGTGATCATTCCTTTCATGCCCGCCGAACCGTCGTTAGTGCAAAGGATGAGTTCATCGCATACGTCGCGGAATTTGTCTTCCCAGAAAACAAGATCCTTGTTGCGAAAGCCAAGCACCGCGATCACGTACGCGCCGGCCTCCTTGAAGCCGCGCGCCTGGGGAAAAATCGGCGCCACCCCGAGGCCGCCGCCCACGCACACCACCTTTTTCGCGTGGCTGACCGGGCTGGGAATACCCATCGGGCCCACCATCCCGTATAGCGATGTGCCGACCAGGCATTCCTGCTGCATCTGCTTGGTCGTTTTGCCGACCGCCTGGATGACCAGCGTGATGGTCCCCTTCTTGCGGTCGAAGTCCGCGATGGTGAGCGGAATGCGTTCTCCCTGCTCGTTCAGCATCACGATCACGAATTGTCCCGGCCGGGCGGCCTTGGCCATTAGCGGATGGCGCACTTCAAGCAAGTAGGTAACGTCGGAGAAATCCTCTCTGGTGACGATCTCGAAATTGGACATTGCAGTCGCTTTCATGACGAACCGGCGTTGCCCCGGTTTGACTATCCGGGTAGTCACTGAACGATAGTCCGCTGAACCTTGCAGGATTTGATCTGCATCAGACATGCTGCAATTGCCGAGCGGGACCGGCAGCAGCTTCCACGCCGAAAACTGCGATTGCTTTGATGGATATCAATTCATTCGCCGCTAAACGACGCATGATCAATTCGCGCCTGTGCCCTCGCCATTGCGATGGTGCGGCGGGCTATCTCTTCAACATTTCCGGATGGAGCGAAACATGAACGAACCAGTTGCCGCCTGGCATGAAGAACATGCGAATTTCGCCAAGCTCCTCAACCTGCTTGAAGGCCAGCTCAACTTGTTTCACCGCAGCCAGACGCCGAATTACGCGCTGATGCTGGACATCATGTGCTACATGACCCATTACCCGGACCTGCTGCATCATCCGCGCGAGGACCGGGCCTTTGAAGTGGTGAAAGAGCGGGTGCCGTCACTGGGCTGGCTGGTCGACGAGTTGATGGCCGAACATGTCATCGCGGTGCAAAACAGCGCGCAACTGGTGTCGGATCTGGACAGCGTCGTGAACGGCGCGATCCTGCCGCGGGAGAGCGTGGAGACGCCGGGGCGCGAGTACATTGCGCATTTCCGGCATCACATGGCGCGCGAGGAGGCCGACCTGTTTCCGATTGTCGCGAAAACATTGAATGCGCGTGACTGGGCGGCAATTGACCATGCCGTCAAACCTGCTGCCGACCCGTTGTTCGGCGCCAACGCGCCGACGCAATACGAAGTGCTGCGACGCGAAATCGTGCGTGAGGCAAGTGCGGGCGCCGAAATCTGAGCAAACGTCGGCATCGTGTCTGGTTAAAGTATCGCGGCCGAGCGCGGATCCGCGCTGGTCATTCTTTGAAGGCAGGCGAAGGTCCCGTGGCCTCGAATCGATGTGCCATGGCAGCTGCCGTCCCCTGTTCGGCAATTCCCGGCGCCTGGTTGCGCGGCCTTTCACCGCGCTGCGACTGAATTCTCCCCTGCTTCAGGCATGCACCGGCGTCGGCCGCGCCGCGCCGTGTCGTCGTGGTCCGCGCAGCACCTTGCACTTGCATTACAATCCCTGTGGCTGCGGCACCACGCGTAACGGACACTGACTGCGCTGGCGACAGGGATCGAACACCATACCTATGACAAAAAAGCTGTTCCGGCAGGAAGCAATCGATGCGCAGCGTGAGAAATTCCTCGGCGAAGCGACCATTGCCCGCCCATTGCCGATGTGGGTGATGACGATGCTGGCCGTGGGTGCGGCCGGGTTGATGATTGCGGTGGCGGTCTGGGGCCATTACACGCGCCGTGAGCGCGTCGAAGGTTTCCTGCAACTTGATGTCGGTGCGGCAAAGGTGTCCATCACCGATGCCGGACGGGTGGCCGAACTGCTGGTGAAAGAAGGGCAGGATGTCAAAGCCGGCGATCCCATGCTGAGGTTATCTCTGGATCGCTCGACTGCGTCGTCGTCATCGACGAGTGCGATGGTAACCGGTGAATTGAGCCAGCGGCGCGGCAGCCTTGAAAAAGAGCAGGAACAAATGCGCGAGCTGGCCGAGCAGCAGCTCCAGCAAGTGAAAAAACGCATCACCGATATTCAGCGCGAGATCACGCAAATAGACCAGGAAATCAAACTGCAGGGTCAGCGGCTCGCCTCGGCTAAAGAGCAGGCCAAGCGTTTCCAGCAACTCGCCAAGGAAAAATTTGTCTCCGAAGTCGTCGCCCGCCAAAAAATGGACGAGGCAACCGATCAGGAAATACGTTTGCAAACCCTGCGACGTCAGAAGTCGGCACTGGAGCGCGATTTGTCCACGGCCAAGCTGGAAGAACCCGCCGTCGCCCTGCGATCGCGTTCCCAAGTGGAACAGATGAGCCGGCAGATCAGTGAAGTCCAGCAAAGCCTGGCGCAGGAAGATGCCAGGCGCGAGACCGTCATTCAAGCGCCGATTACCGGGATCGTGACCAATATCGCGGTCAGCGCGGGCCAGTCGGTAATCGCTGACAGTCCCTTTGCCACCATCCTTCCCGCCGGTAGCCAGTTGCAGGCGGAAATGTTGGTGCCGACACGTGCCATCGGCTTCGTCACCCGCGGAAAGGAAGTTGTTCTTCGCTATGAGGCGTTTCCGTATGAGCGATTCGGCCAGTATCACGGCGTGATCGTGGATGTCAGCCAAACTGTTTGGTCGCCGGGCGACAGGATTGGACCGCTGACCGTGCGCGAGGCGGCGTATCGCATCGCCGTCAAGCTCGACAAACAAACTGTCTCGGCGATGGGGCAGGAAATTCCGCTGCGGTCGGGGATGCTGGTCAATGCTGACATCCTTCTCGAAAGGCGAAGTTTGCTCGAATGGATATTCGAGCCGGTGATGCAATTACGGGGGCGTTTGTGAGCGGCGGCCTGTTCGGGCGGCGGAGGTGGAAATGAGCGGCGGCCTGTTCGGCCGCCGCGTGCCGGTCATTCTGCAAAGCGAGGCGCCGGAATGCGGCATTGCCTGCCTGGCGATGGTGGCGTCTTTTCATGGGCATTTGACCGACCTGTCGGCCATGCGCCTGCGCCTTTCGCCGTCGCTGAAGGGCATCACGCTCAAGCATATTTCACAGGTCGCCGAGTCGATGGGGCTTGCCGCCAGGGGTGTGCAGGTACCGCTGGAATCGCTGGCCAAGCTGCAACTGCCGGCCGTATTGCATTGGGACATGAACCACTTTGTGGTGCTGGCCGGTTTTTCCGGCAAGAAACTGGTGGTGCACGATCCAGGCCGCGGCAAACGCAAGCTAACCTTGTCCGAGGCGTCACGGCATTTCACGGGTGTGGCGATGGAGTTTTCGCCCAATCAGAATTTCCGGCGCGTGGATGAGCGGGAAAAGGTCAGTGCCTGGCAATTGCTGTCGGCCGGATCGGGCATGGCCGGCACGGTGTTCCAGCTGGTGCTGCTTTCCCTTGCGCTGGAAGTTTTCGCGATCGCCATGCCTTTCTTCCTGCAATTGGTTGTCGACCGGGTACTGGTGGGCCGCGATACCGATTTACTGGCAGTGCTGGGCATCGCCTTCGCGGCGCTGGTATTGATTCAGGTGGTGGTTAGCGCCGTGCGGGCCTTCGTCGGCGTCTATCTGAGCACCCATTTCAATTTGCGCCTGTTGACCGCGTTGTTCAATCACCTTTTGAAGTTGCCGCTGGCGTGGTTTGAAAAACGCAATATCGGCGATATCGTTTCCAAGTTCCGCAGCGTCGATGTCATCCAGAAAACGCTTTCCACCACGTTCGTCGAGACGTTCATTGATGGCGTGATGGTCCTGGTTACGCTGGGCGTGATGTTTTTCTACAGCGTGAAGCTGACGGCGGTGGTCGTGACAGCGGCACTGATCTATGCGCTGTTGCGCTGGTATTTCTTCTACCCGCAGCGTTATGCGACCGATGAACAGCTTGCCCATGAGGCCAAGGCAAGCACCCATTTCATTGAAACTTTGCGCGGCATGATGGCCATCAAGCTCAATCTTCGCGAAAACGAACGGCGGGGGTCATACCAGAATCTGATTGTGGAGCAGGTGAACGCTGGGGTGAAGGTGCAGAACGTTGGTATCTTTCAGCGCGCCGCCAATAGCCTGGTATTTGGACTGGAAAGCATTATTGTCGTCTGGATGGGTGCGTTGCTGGTGATGGAAGGCAAGTTTTCGGTCGGCATGCTCTATGCATTCCTGGGATTCAAACTGGTTTTCCTGGGGCGGATGAATAATCTGATCGACAAGTGGAATGAATTCCGCATGCTGGACCTGCATGCCGAACGAATTGCCGACATTGCTTTGGCGGAAGCGGAAACGACCAACACGGCGCAGTCGGTGTTCGCGGAATCTACCGAGCCGGTATCGATCGAAGCGCGAAATCTGGGATTTGCCTACGGACCCGAAGGCTTTGCATTTAGAAACGTGAATCTGCAAATACTGCCCGGAGAGAGGGTAGCGATCGTCGGGCCTTCTGGCTGCGGCAAGACGACCCTGCTCAAAGTCCTGCTGGGCTTGTTGCAGCCGACCGAGGGACAGGTCCTGATCAATGGACGTGATCTTCGCGACTGGGACCTCGGCCAATATCGAGCCCGGGTGGGTGCGGTGATGCAGGACGATCAGCTATTTGTCGGCACCATCGAGGACAACATCAGTTTCTTCGATGCCAATCACGATCCTGAGCGGGTGCGTGAATGCGCGCGCCTGGCGCAGATTGACGCCGAAGTGTCGTCAACGCCCATGGGATACAACACAATCGTGGGCTCATTGGGTATGAGCTTGTCGGGCGGGCAAAAACAGCGCGTCATGTTGGCTCGCGCGTTATACCGGCACCCTCAAATCTTGTTCCTGGATGAAACCCTGGATCAGGTAGATGCGTCCCAAGAGACGGCAATCAGCCAGCAAATCGTTGGCAGGATTTCAAGTACCGTGTTTGTCAGCCATCGCGCCGAATCTGTTGCCGGTGCGAGGGTGGTTCATCTTTCGAAATGAATGCTGGCTACTAAAGTGCAACGACGTAATCGCCACCGCCAACGAGTGCGAGTGACAGATCATCCAGCTTGACGAGGTCGGTCTGGCCGGCGACTTCAGCGGTATCAACGATGATGGCTTCGATGGTGTTTTGTTCTTTGCTCATGGTGTGCTCCGAATAGTTGAGTTAAGTAATTGGCGATCAAGGCGATCGAGCTCGGCGCGTTGCGGTACCTCCTCAAGCCGTTCTCCGCCGCCGACCTCCGCCGCGTCGTCGCCTACGCCGTCTGCGTCGGCAAGATGGCCGGCCACAAACGCGAGGCGCTCAAGATGGTGAGCGGCCTCGAAGGCTTCGCATCCGATCGCGCCGGACTGGAATTCACGTTCGAACGCGCACTCGGGTCCGTGACGATGCACTACCAGCCGATCGTTTCCTGGTCCAAGCGGAGCGTCTTCGGCTACGAGGCGCTGGCGCGGACCAACGACCCGTCGCTCTCCACGCCGCTCGCGCTCATCGAAACCGCGGAACGTCTCGGCCGCCTGCCGCAGCTCGGCCGCCATCTCCGCCGCGTCGTCGCCGGCACGCTCCAGGCTCTTCCGCGCGACACGAACATCTTCGTCAACGTCCATCCTCGCGATCTGGAGGACGACGACCTGCTCTCGCCGACGTCGCCGCTCGCGCGCGACGCCAAACGCATCGTCCTGGAGATCACCGAGCGCGCGTCGCTGGAGGCGTTCCCCGACGCTCCGCGCCAGCTCTCGACCCTGCGCAACCTCGGCTACCGCATCGCCATCGACGACGTCGGCGCCGGGCATGCGGGACTCTCCACGTTCACGCGCCTCGAGCCGGACATCGCCAAGCTCGACATGGCGCTCATCCGCGATGTCGACGAGAGCACGACCAAACAGGCCGTCATCCGCTCGATGGCCGAGCTCTTCGGACAGCTGGGCGTGCTCGTGATCACCGAAGGCGTGGAGACGACGCGCGAGCGGGACGCACTCCTCGGCGCCGGCTGCGACTTCCTCCAGGGATACATCGTCGGCAAGGGGTGCGCGTACGCCGGCGCCGAGGACGAGGTGCGCTCGTTCATCGAATCCACGCAGCTGCCGTTT